>JAFPED010000036.1 GCA_017423565.1 Prevotella sp.
GCCAATTTCCCCTTCTGTACTATTGAACCCAATGTAGGTGTGATAACAGTGCCCGACGAGCGACTGACCCGTCTGGCCGAACTGGTACATCCTGGTCGTATCGTTCCTGCTACTTGTGAGATTGTCGATATAGCCGGACTCGTCAAAGGTGCCTCCAAAGGTGAGGGTCTGGGTAATAAGTTCCTTGGCAACATACGCGAGACGGACGCAATTATTCATGTACTGCGTTGTTTCGAGGACGAGAACATCACACATGTCGATGGTACCATCGACCCCATTCGCGATAAGGAAATCATCGATACCGAGTTGCAGCTAAAAGATTTAGAGACCATTGAGTCGCGTTTAGCCAAGACCGAGAAGGCAGCAGCTGCAGGTAATAAGGATGCAAAGGTAGAGGTCAGTGTGCTCCATGCCTATAAGGATGTGCTCGAACAAGGCAAGAACGCCCGTATTGTGGAGTTTGAGAGCAAGGAGGAACAGGACTGCGCACGTAATCTGTTCCTGCTGACAGCCAAGCCTGTGCTCTATGTCTGCAACGTCAGTGAGGCGGAGGCAAAAAGTGGCAATGCGCTGACACAGAAGATTGAGGCATTAGCCAAGGAGGAAGGTGCCGAGTCAATGGTCATCGCTGCCAAGACTGAAGAGGACATTGCCGAGCTGGAGTCATACGATGACAAGCAGCTGTTCCTTGAGGAATTAGGTCTGGAGGAGAGTGGTGTCAACCGTCTCATTAAGAAGGCCTATTCACTGCTCAACCTGGAGACCTTTATTACTGCCGGCGAGATGGAGGTAAAGGCCTGGACCTACCATAAGGGTTGGAAGGCTCCCCAGTGTGCCGGAGTCATTCATACCGACTTCGAAAAAGGCTTTATCCGTGCTGAGGTCATCAAGTACGACGACTATATACAATATGGTTCCGAGGCTGCTGTACGCGAGGCTGGCAAGTTAGCCATCGAGGGTAAGGAATATGTTGTCCAGGATGGTGACATCATGCACTTCCGCTTTAATGTTTAAGCATAGGATATGGAACAGTTAGCATACATACTCTGGAACCCCAGCCACACTGCCATTCATCTGGGGCCATTTGAAATTCGCTGGTACGCCCTGTGCTGGATGATTGGTCTGGCATTGGCATACCTGCTGGTAAAGAAACTCTATAAGGAGCAGAAGATCAAGGACGAGCTCTTTGACCCACTGTTCATCTACTGCTTCATAGGCATCCTCGCAGGTGCGCGCTTAGGCCATTGCATCTTCTACGAGCCACAGGTCTATCTGACCAGCCTGAAAGGGTTTATTCAAATGCTCCTGCCCATTCACTTCCTTCAGGAAGGTGGATGGAAATTCACAGGTTATGAGGGACTGGCTTCCCATGGTGGTACGTTAGGTCTTATTCTGGCTCTCTGGCTGTATGTCAAGCACTATAAGGTGCCACTCTGGACGGTGCTCGACTTCATTGCTATTGCCACTCCTACCACGGCAACGTTTATCCGTTTGGGCAACCTCATGAACTCTGAGATAATAGGCAAGATAACCGACGTGCCCTGGGCGTTTATCTTCGAGCGTGTTGATAGCGCACCTCGCCATCCTGGACAGCTCTACGAGGCCATTGCCTATGCCATACTCTTCTTTATTGGCTGGTATCTCTATCGTAAGATGCCACAGAAGGTGGGTACAGGCTTTTTCTTCGGACTCTGCCTGACCTATATCTTTACAGCACGTTTCTTTATAGAGTTTACCAAGGACATACAGGTAGCATTCGAGGCTGGCATGCCACTCGACATGGGACAGCTGCTCAGCATACCATTTATCATCCTTGGTGCATGGGCTATGGTCAGGGGGTGGAAGAAGGGCTAATAGGGCTTATGAGGCCTATAAGCCCTATTTTCCTGAGACTATCCGCTTAATATCGTTCAGCTTGTTAAGCGCTTCTAAGGGCGTCAGGTTATTCACGTCCAAACCCAATATCTCGTCACGAACCTGACACAGCACGGGGTCATCCAGTTGAAAGAAACTCAACTGCATGCCCTCGCGACTTTGGGCAATCTCGGCAGTAGGCTTGCCTGCCTTTCCTACCTGTGCATTCTCATTCTCTAACTGTTTCAGAATGACGTTGGCACGTTTCACAATACTCTTGGGCATACCTGAGATCTCTGCCACATGAATACCAAACGAGTGCTCTGACCCTCCACGTTCCAGTTTTCTAAGGAAGATTACCTTACCATCCACCTCTTTCACACTGACGTTATAGTTCTTGATACGACTGAAGTGCTTCTCCATCTCGTTCAGCTCATGGTAGTGCGTAGCAAAGAGCGTACGCGGCTTGCCACGACTGTTCTCATGCAGGTATTCCACAATAGCCCATGCTATCGAGATGCCGTCGTAGGTCGAGGTGCCACGTCCTAACTCGTCAAAGAGCACAAGCGAACGGTCAGATACATTATTCAATATGTTCGATGCCTCCGTCATCTCTACCATAAAGGTCGATTCTCCCAACGAGATATTATCGGAAGCACCTACCCTGGTGAATATTTTATCCACCAAGCCTATTCTCGCGCTCTCTGCCGGCACGAAACTGCCTATCTGCGCCAACAGCACGATGAGGGCTGCCTGACGCAACAGCGCTGACTTACCTGCCATATTCGGGCCAGTAATAATGATGATTTGCTGACGCTCATTATCCAGATAAATATCGTTAGGCACATAACGCTCGTCTAAAGGCAACTGTTGTTCTATAACGGGATGACGGCCTTGCTTGATGTCGATGACGTCACTTTGGTCTATCACAGGTCTGACGTAGTGGTTCTCTTCGGCTGTCTTGGCTGCTGACAACAGACAGTCCAAGTGGGCCACAAGATTGGCATCTGTCTGTATCTGGGGGATGTATTCCTGCATCGATGCCACCAGTTCTGTGAACAGTCGAGTCTCCAGACTTATTATCTTGTCTTCGGCACCAAGTATCTTTTCCTCGTATTCCTTCAGCTCCTGAGTAATGTAGCGCTCGGCCTGTGCCAACGTCTGCTTACGTACCCAGTCCTGAGGCACTTGGTCTTTATACGTGTTACGTACTTCCAAGTAGTAGCCAAACACATTATTATAGCCTATTTTCAGCGACGAGATGCCAGTTTGTTGTATCTCGCGTTCTTGAATCTTCAGCAGGTAGTCCTTGCCACTGTAGGCAATGTTACGCAACTCGTCAAGCTCACTGTTCACACCAGTACGTATTACGCCACCTTTGTTGACCAGCTGTGGAGCATCCATCTCTATCTCACGATCGATACGGTCACGTAGCGAGTCGCACAGATGCAACTGCTCCCCTACCCTTCTCAGGGCTTCGTTCTGGGCATGCTGACAGGCTGTCTTGATGGGTACGAGTGCCTGCAAAGCCGTCTTCAGCTGTACCACCTCTCGTGGTGTGACACGTCCCACAGCAACCTTCGATATGATACGTTCCAGGTCTCCTATGCTGTGTAGCTGGTCGTCAATGCATTGTCTGAATTCCGGCTCACGGAAGAAATAATCTACAATGTCCAGACGTTCGTTGATAGGACGTTCGTCCTTCAGTGGAAACACCACCCATCGACGAAGCAGGCGACCACCCATGGGGCTCACTGTACGGTCGATGACGTCGAGCAGCGACGTGCCACCGTCCTGCATGGTACCTAACAGCTCCAAGGAGCGCACCGTAAACTTATCCAGACGTACATATTTCTCTTCCTCAATGCGCGACAGATGGGTAATGTGGCTTATCTGCGTGTGAAGGGTCTGCTCTAAGTACTGCAAAATGGCACCACTGGCAACGATACCTGCCCTGAGATGCTCCACACCAAAGCCTTTGAGCGTCTTCACATGAAAATGCTTCAGTAACTTCTGCTGGGCTGTCTGCTCTGTAAACACCCAGTCGTCGAGCTCAAACGTACAATAACGGGTACCAAAGAGACGTGCAAACTGCTCTCTGTGGCTACGGTCGTACAGCACTTCCTTGGGTTGGAAGTTGCTCAACAGCTTCTCCACATAGTCGTAAGTGCCCTCACCAGTTAAGAACTCACCAGTAGAGATATCCAGGAAACTTACTCCACACACACCCTTACCAAAATGAATGGCTGCCAGGAAGTTGTTTTCCTTATAGTTCAGCACGTTATCGCTCATGGCCACACCAGGCGTCACCAGTTCAGTGATGCCTCGTTTCACCAGCTTCTTTGTCAGTTTAGGGTCTTCTAACTGGTCGCAAATAGCTACTCGTTTGCCTGCACGTACCAGCTTGGGCAGATAGGTATCAAGCGCATGGTGAGGAAAACCGGCCATCTCGTCACCCTTCACCCCTGCCCCATTGTTTCGTTTGGTCAGGGTGATACCCAGTATGCGCGAGGCTGTTACAGCGTCATCGCAATAGGTCTCGTAGAAGTCACCACAACGAAACAGCAACAAGGCCTCTGGGTATTTGGCCTTGAAGTCAAAAAACTGCTTCATCATCGGTGTCAGCTCACCGTTTTTCTTTGCCATATCGTCTTATTTCATTTTCCTGCAAAGGTACAAAAATATTATGAACTACGAACTATGAACTGAAAACTTTTTTATATCTTTGCACCTGTATGGAGCAGAAAGACAATAGTCATAAAGCGTGGGCAGGCGAAAAGAAACCCTCCATGAAGCGGCGCTTGGAGCATAAAGACTACACCGTTCGTGGCATTTACATGGTCACTTTAGCCATCGAAGGTCGCCGTTCGCTGTTAGGCACACTGCAAGGTGAGCCCCTGCCCCACGTGCTGCTGTCTCCTTTGGGAGAGGCAGTAAGGGACTGTTGGCAGGCTATACAGAATTATTACCCACAGGTGGAGCCTATGAAACTATGCATCATGCCTGACCACATACATGGCATACTCTTTGTTCATGAGCGCATGGAGAGGCACTTAGGGCACGTTATTTGGGGGTTCAAAACGGGTACGAGAAAGGCAGCAAGGAACCTGGGCTTACTACCAACTATTGCTGCGCAAGTAGCGCAGCCTACGAAACAGGAGCCCATCCAGTATGCTGCGCTACCTGCGCAGCAACAGCTTCCCTCTCGTCACACAGCATCAGGAAGGGCTCACGGCACCCTCTGGGAGCCTGGATACAACGACCGCATCCTGCTAAGGAAGGGACAACTACAGCGCTGGCTGGAGTACTTAGACGACAACCCTCGCCGACTCTACCTCAAACGCCAGCACCCAGAATACTTCACCCAACTGGGTACGCTCCACGTGGCAGGCGTAGCGATGACGGCCATGGGTAACCGCTTCCTGCTTGAGCGACCTGTTAAGCTACAGGTGCAATGCTCGCGCCACCTCTACCCTCACGAGATAGAACAGCAAAAGGAGGCGTTCCTTGAGGCTGGACGTCAGGGAGCAGTCATCGTCTCTCCCTGCATCAGCCCAGGCGAACAACAGATAGCCACTGCCTGCATGCACGAGGGCATTGCGCTTATCGTACTACTGCTGAAGGGCTTTTCGCCTTACTTCAAGCCTCAGCCTCGTTACCTCGAGGCATGCAGTCAGGGGCGCCTACTCATGCTCTCCCCCTACCCTTTCCAGAACGAACGCATTACTGACATGCGTCGTCGATGCCTACATCTGAACTGGCTGCTGCCATCTGCCGTCAGACATAGAAAAAGGAGCACCAACTTGTGGTGCTCCTCTTTTCTTGTAAGCTGAGGCTGAGCCTCAGCAAACATAACTCGTTATTACTTCTGAATCATCTTCTTGCCACCCTTGATAACTACGCCACGATAGTTCTGGTCAACACGACGACCGTCGAGGCTATAAGCAGGTGCGTTAGCATCGTCGATAGTAACGGCGTGGATACCTGTAGTAACGCTTACCAACTGACCATTTGTAAGTTCGAGGGTAGAAACTTCATCCTTTACATAATTCTTCAATGTACCAGCAACAATAACTTTATCACCAACATTTATATCACCATCAGCGATTGATGCACCATTAATACCATAACAATGATATATTAATAATACATCTGAACCTCCTTCTGTATCGGCAATACTAAATGTGGCATTACCATATTGTGAAGAAATCTCTTCAATATCGGTGATATATCCTGTTACCTTATAGGCATCAGAAGTGGATTTACCAGCATCTAGTGCACCTGCTACAGCAAGAGCATTTGCTACAGTTGATTCAAAAATATTGTTAACAGTCAATTTGCATGTAACTTCTGCTTCTTTATAAGAACTATTTCCTGCAAACGTTGCAGTTAGAGTAGTCTCACCTACGCCTAATACAGATATATTGCCACTATTATCAATCGTAGCTACACTTGTCTCAGAAGAAGTGAATGAAACATTCAGACTATTGGGATTATTAAAGGTAGGCAGATACTTGTATGTTCCATCTTCATTTCCTAATGTAACACTTGCAGATACCTTGCTCCAGGAAATATTAGCATCCAATTTTGTATCACCTGCAGCACCTTTTTTGTAAATCATAATTCTCTTTATCTGA
>JAFPED010000037.1 GCA_017423565.1 Prevotella sp.
CGATGCAGGTATCATTCTCATGCCTGATGGAAACCACGTCCTTATCGCCGTCTTCACCACACACTCACCATCTGAGGCTGTAATAGCAGATATTGCCAGACAACTGTTAGCACAATGAAAAGATTACGACTCGGAGCAGTGCTCCACTTCCTTATCGCTATTGGCCACATCGGCTGTCTGTTTGCTCTGGACGAGGCATTCGAAGTTTATGGCATCCGTGAAATCATGCATCAGATGGTGTCTGGACAGGTCTGGATGCTGTATGCCCTGACCATCGGTCTTGTCCTCGCTTTCTGCCTGGCAGGACTTTATGCCCTCTCTGCCACAGGTGACATTTGTCACTTGCCCCTAACACGTATGGCAATCATCACCATCGTTGTGCTCTATAGCCTTCGTGCTCTGGCTGGAGGCATTAGCTGTATCAATGACTTCACCTGGCTTCAATGTATCTCATCCCTCGTTCTCGCCATTATAATATGGTGCTACTGGCCAGGAACTAAGGATTCATAACAAAACCACAAACAAATGAAAGAAAGATTCAAATTCAACACCGTGGGGCTTTTCACCCGCGACAACAAAGCGACTGTCGATTTCTACACGAAAACCTTTGGTTTTACCACAGATTGGGATGGCATTCAGCCCAACGTGGAGATGACGCTGGGCAACATGCGCATTATCCTCTTCCCGCGTGACGCTTTCGAGCATATGGTCTCTCGGGAATTCCAATATCCCGAGGGGTTCAATGGTACAGTAGAATTGGCATTCGACGTGCCCACCTTCGCTGATGTCGATAAAGAATACCAGCATGCGCTCACGAATGGTGCCGCCTCCGTTCTTTCTCCAACCACAGAACCTTGGGGCCAGCGTACCTGCTATGTGGCCGATCCAGACGGAAATCTGATAGAGATAGGTACGTTTACGAAATAGCGAAATAGTACATATCGTAGTATGCCATTCGTCACAAAATGTTGCAATTCATCCCAGAAATGGGGTGGATTGCAACTTTTTTATGCTTGTGTAGCATCAAACTGGCAAAACATTTAATAAAAGAAAAATGAAAAAGATCAGTTTGAAAATGGTAGCTATGATAGCTGCAATGATGATGTGTTTAACAGCTGAGGCAAAGACCGAGGATGTAGGAGGACGAGTAATTGACGCACAGGGTGAACCTCTGCCATTTGTAAGTGTGGCCCTGCTTACGGCCGACTCTACTTATATACAAGGTGCAACGAGCGATGTGGATGGATGTTTCCAGATTAACACAACTGACGCCTGCTGCATTCTGCGATTCTCGTGCATCGGTTACCGTACCAAGTATGTGAACGTTGAAGGTTCGGAAATAGGAACCGTCCAGATGGAGCAAGATCAGACAATGCTGAATGAGATCGTGGTGAAGGGACAGATGCCTAAAACCAAACTGACAGGCAACTCGATGATAACCACCATTCAGGGAACCGTCTTAGGCAATTCGGGTACTGCTAAGGAAATGCTGGCCAAGGTGCCTGGCATGACG
>JAFPED010000038.1 GCA_017423565.1 Prevotella sp.
ACACGTTCGATTTGTTAAAGAAATAAAAGAAATGGCATTACTTAACATAAGATGCTCCCTATTTGGTAAACAATGGCAGAGATTACCCATGCCAATACTGACGTATATCCCGCAGCAAATAGTCCCCATTTCCATGACCCAGTCTCATTTTTTATGGCTACTACAGTAGCGATGCATGGGAAATATAGCAGGATGAAGAGCAGGTAGCAATATGCGTTTAAAGGTCCGATGCCTTCATTTTCCATCAGTTGTCTGAGGTGTGTGTATCGCTCATTATCATCTGAGAACGTGTCATCGTCGGCAAAAGAGTCGTCACCCGAATACAATACGCCAACGGAAGAAGCTACAATTTCTTTAGCACCAATGCCAGCAATGAGCGAGACATCGAGTTTCCAGTTAAAGCCCTGCAGCTTGAATACAGGTTCCACGGCTTTACCTATTTGTCCTATGTATGACTGTTCTTGTTGGACGTTTCTTGGCAGTTCGTCGTTGTGGGGGAAATAGCCCAAAGCCCATACAATGATGCTTGCAACTAAGATGATGCCTGCCATCTTCTTCAGATACTCCTTTCCCTTGTCCCACGTGTGGCGCACAATCGACTTAGTAGTAGGCCAGCGGTAAGGAGGTAGCTCCATTACAAATGGTGTGTCTTCGCCCTTGACCACGAAAGTGGAAAAGAGCTTGCTCATAATGACTGCCATAATGATGCCGATGGCATATAGCGAGAGCATGACCCATGAGCGATACTGCTGAGCGAAGAACGTTCCTACAATCATTATATATATAGGTAGTCGTGCTGAGCAGGACATGAAGGGAACGATGAGCATGGTGATGAGCCTTGAACGATGACTTTCTATGGTTCGTGTTCCCATGATAGCTGGCACGTTACATCCAAATCCCATGATGAGCGGTATGAACGATTTTCCGTGTAGTCCCATTTTATGCATGAGCTTATCCATAATGAATGCAGCACGTGCCATGTAGCCAGAGTCCTCCATCAGTGATATAAAGCAATAGAGTATGAGAATCTGTGGTAGGAAGACGATGACCGCTCCCACACCTCCTATGACACCATCGACCAGCATGGAACGTAGCGGTCCTTCTGGTAGCATCTCTTCAATGAGTTCTCCTATCCATGCCACTCCGGCATCAATCCAGTCCATGGGGTATTGTCCCAGTGAGAAAGTTGTCTGGAACATGATGTATAGTATGAGGAAGAAGATAGGGAATCCGAGGTATTTGTTCGACAGTATTTGGTCAATTAAGTGTGTAGTGTGGTATGTATCTTCTTTTGTTCCGTTCTGAAATTCAGCCTCGCGTAGTGCACCGTGAATGAAACCATACTTCGAATCCATGATGGCCGTCTCGGAATCTTCCGTTGTCTCTTCCATGACACGTGTTGCAGCCATGTCTCGAGCCTCTATCACTTCGTCGGCATTTGTCAGTGTGTTTACAAAATGCTCAATGTCCTTGTCGTGTTCGAGCAGTTTGATGGCAAGGTAGCGTGTGGAGTAATGGCTGTGGTCCAGTGCTTCGTCCTCCCTCAGGTGTTGCTGTATATGTTGGATGCCACATTCTATCTCGTGTCCATAGTTAATATGGATGTGACGGGCATGTTTGTTGCTTCCCTCATAAACCTGAATGACGGTTTTGAAGAGTTCTTTCACTCCTTTTCCTTTTTTGAACGATGTTGGAACCATCGGCGTTCCGAACAGTGTGCTGAGCGTATCTAAGTTAACCGTATCGCCTCTGCGTTCAAATTCGTCAAACATGTTCAGTGCACACACCATACGCAGGTCCATGTCAATGAGCTGTGTCGTCAGGTAGAGGTTTCTCTCAAGGTTGGATGCGTCGATGACGTTGATAATCACGTCCGGCAACTGTTGTGTCAGGTGTTTACGTACGTAAAGCTCTTCTGGGCTGTAACATGAGAGAGAGTATGTGCCGGGTAGGTCAATCAGGTTAAACTCATAACCATAGAATGATGCATGCGCTTCCGATGCATCGACTGTGACTCCCGAGTAGTTTCCCACGTGTCCATGCGCACCGCTGGCAAAGTTAAAAAGCGATGTCTTTCCGCAGTTAGGGTTGCCGACAAGTGCGACGTTGATGATGCGGTGCTGTCGTAAGGCCTCCCGGTGAGCATTTACGGCCTTGTCGAGTTCGTTGTTATCTGTAGTCAGTTGTTGTTTTTTTTCAAGATGGTCTTGTTGGGGTGTCTGTGTCGCATCAATCACTTCTATCATGTCAGCCTCTTGGCGTCGGAGTGAGACTTCGTATCCTAAGATCTTATATTCTACAGGGTCTTGTAGGGGAGCATTCAGTAGTACTTCTACGTCCTTTCCCTTAATGAATCCCATTTCTACTATTCTTTTTCGGAATCCTCCGTGCCCATGTACTTTGACGATGATGCCATGTTCGCCTGTTTTGAGTTCAGAAAGTTTCATTTTCTATAGTTAATAATATTCTTTCAGTCTTTATAAATCATAGAGAGTAGTCCGTTTATCCATCTGATGTTACAGCGAAACCATCGGTACGAGCTGACCGGTTTTCCTCCGAAGCTCAGGAGGAACTCTCGGAATGGGTTTCGGCTGAATGGTAGTCCTACGTCCATGAAAAAGATGTGGTTATACTTGTATTCGTATGCATGGCTGATGGCATGCCATACTGTTAGGAGGTCAGGATGTAGCCTCATGTAGCTTTTTCTTCTGAAAGCAGAATACCACATGTAAGCATTGCCTTCGCTGTAGTTGCAAGCACAGCATCCGATGGTTTTCTGGTGCACTTGTGTGATGAAGAGTCTTGTGTTTTGTCCATTCATGAGTAATCGGAAGAATTGGTTGTCAGGTATGTATCGTTTAGGCTTGAACCAATTGTGTCTTCTCATCAGTCTCATGAACGATTTGAACTCTTCTTCTGTTTCTACTTCCTTGGTGATGACTCCTTTCTTCCGACTGCGTTCAATGCGTTGTTTCATTTTCTCAGTGATGCGTTCCTGTGGTGGTCTGCTGTGTAGGGAGTTGTATATTCTCATCCAGTGTACAGGGAAGTATCTGTTTTCACGGAAGTGTCGGTATGCAAACATTTTGGTTGAAAGGTTGCTCACCTCAATGTATAGGACCCATCTCTGCAGTTTACGTGTAATGGCTTGCAGCATTATAGCAAAGAGCTCGTCAGTATTTTTTCCTGTTTCGTCGCTGGTGGGTTCAAAGTCCCCTTCGCCATACATGCGGCAGTGCATATACAGATAAGGAGGGAAGAGTGATGATCGGTATCGAAGGATAGCAAGCAGATGGCACACGGGTTTGTCTTCATCTTGTATAACGACCATGTATGGTCGCATGCGGGGTGTATTCTCGCATACGTGGAACAGCTCCTCGCTATGGAAGAAATTGTGGCAAGTCAGCGTTGGCAGCTTGTCTCCTTTAGAGTATATGTGCACCTGTAGTTCGCTCATTCCAGTGCAAAGTTACGAAAAACTGGAAAAAATGTCCCAGTTTTGTTTATTTATTTTTAAGTTTTAGCATATAAATCATCATTAATGGGTATGATTATTGTAAGAATGGTAAAAAAAGTGTATATTTGCAGCGTAAAAGTGAAAGAATAATTATGACAGACTTCAAGGATTTAGTTCGTCTTCGCCGTTCTCACCGTAAGTTTAGTGGTGAGGAGATAGACGGTGAGGCTGTACAGTTGATCATGCGTGCTGCGTTGATGTCTCCGACGTCGAAGGGCCAGCGCGGTTGGCATTTTGTTTTAGTAGATGACCGTGTGGACTTGGAGAAACTGAGTGATGCCAAGGATATGGGTGGTCAGTTTCTGAAGGGTGCTTCCCTTGCTGTTGTTGTTTTGGGTGACCCTGTGGCCAATGACTGCTGGGTAGAGGATGGCTCGATAGCCGCTGTCAGTATGCAGTACCAGGCAGAGGAGCTGGGTCTTGGCTCATGCTGGGTCCAGATGCGTGGTCGTGGCTTGAGTGACGGAACGAGTGCTGACACGGTAATACGTGGCATTCTGAACATTCCTGAGAACTTCAATGTTCTTTGTGTGGTGGCATTTGGTCATAAGGCTGACGAGCGTAAGCCTCAGAACGAAGATAAGCTGAAGTGGGAGCAGGTACATGTTGGTAAGTTCTCGGAGTGAGTTATGCGTATTGTAATGATTGGCGCCGGGCGTCTGGCTTGGCATTTGGCTCCGGCTTTGAGAGAGGCGGGTCATGATGTGCTGCAGGTGTGGAGCCGTACGAACGAGTCTGCTTCGAGCTTGGCAACGCGTTTGGGTGCTGAGGCTGTCACAAGCATAGAGGATGTGTCGAGTGACGGTGATGTGTATATCTGCGCCGTGAAAGACTCTGTCTTGGCAGCTTTGTTGCCGACCCTGTGTAAGGGTAGGGAGGATGCTGTGTTTCTGCATACTGCGGGCTCAGTGCCGCTGAGCGTGTTTGAGGGTTATGCCACTCATTATGGTGTGCTTTACCCTATGCAGACGTTTTCGAAGGAACGTGAGCTGGTATTCCGCGAGATTCCCTGTTTCATTGAGGCTGTGGATTCTGAGTCGGAGGCTGTTGTTTCCTCCTTGGCGCATAGCATCTGCCGAAACGTAACATGGCTGTCGTCGGCCGACCGCCGTCATCTGCACCTGAGTGCTGTGTTTGCCTGTAACTTTGTGAACCACTGCTACGACTTGGCCAGCGAATTGCTGGAGCCGCATGGCATATCGTTTGAGACGCTGTTGCCATTGATAGACGAGACAGCGAGGAAGGTACATGAGGTTCGCCCGCGCGAAGCTCAAACGGGTCCAGCCTTACGTTATGATGAGGAGGTGATTCGTGCTCAGTCTTCGATGCTCCACGGGCGTATGAAGGAGGTATATGAAGTGATGTCGAAAAGTATTCATGAACGGT
The DNA here is from genome assembly GCA_017423565.1 of Prevotella sp. Lineage (GTDB taxonomy): Bacteria > Bacteroidota > Bacteroidia > Bacteroidales > Bacteroidaceae > Prevotella. Next base: position 4,904 of record JAFPED010000038.1, read on the forward strand.
TTGAGGATTGAACATTCTATGATTAATTACGATTTGAAGAAGATAAAGGCTGTCATTTTTGATGTTGATGGTGTGCTCAGCAGTGAAACGATACCGCTACATCCGAATGGTGAGCCTATGCGTACGGTGAATATCAAGGACGGTTATGCTATTCAGCTTGCCATGAAGGTGGGTTTGCGTATAGTGATTCTGACTGGTGGCAAGACGGAGAGTGTGAGGAAGCGTTACGAGGGTCTGGGTGTACGTGACATCTACATGGGTTGTGACGTAAAGCTGAAGACGTATGAGGCGTTTCTTGAGCAGTATGGTTTGCGTGACGAAGAGGTTATTTACATGGGTGACGACATTCCTGACTACGAGATCATGAAGCGTGTCGGGTGTGCTGTTTGTCCTGCCGACGCCTGTCCGGACATTAAGGCCATCAGTGTTTATGTGAGCGGTTTTGCTGGTGGTCACGGCTGTGGTCGTGACGTGATAGAACAGGTGTTACGTGCTCAGGGGAAATGGCTTAGTGATGCAACTGCTTTTGGTTGGTGAGCAGGAGATTGAACATTGAAGATTGAAGATTGACCATGATGAATATTATTTTAGGAAGTAATTCTCCGCGTCGTAAGGAACTGTTAGGGGGATTAGGCATAGCGTTTGAAGTGCGTGTGCTGCCTGATATTAGTGAAAATTTTCCTGAAAATCTGCCAGTAGATGAGACTGCATTATACATAGCAAGAGAAAAAGCTGAAGCTTACAAACCACTATTGCAGGAGGACGATTTGGTTATCACGGCAGACACGGTGGTTGTATGTGGACAAGAGGTGCTGGGTAAGCCTGTGGATGCCGATGATGCTCGTCGTATGCTTAGGCTGCTTAGTGGCCGTACTCATCATGTGATTACGGGTGTTTGTCTTACTATGGCTGCATGTCAGCGTGTTTTCAGTGTGAGTACTGAAGTGACTTTCAAACAACTTAGTGACGAGGAAATCAACTATTACATCAATAAATACCAGCCATTCGACAAGGCGGGTGCTTATGGTATTCAGGAATGGATAGGATATATAGGTGTGACGGGTCTTAAGGGCAGCTATTTTAATGTGATGGGGCTTCCCGTGCAACGTATATATGAAGAGCTAAGGAAGTTGGGAGCCTTTAATTTTTAATGACTCATTTCGTTCTTCTTCGGAACTCTGAACACGTGATGGCAGTAGCAATGGCGACGTTCAGACTGTCGGCCGAGGGTCCAGCGTGGAAGTTAGGAATTAAGAGCCGATGAGTGACACGTTGCCGTACAGGTTCAGAAATGCCTTTCCCCTCGTTTCCCATCACTATGATGCCGTGGTCAGTGAGTTCGTGTTGATAGATATTCTCGCCATCGAGCAGCGTTCCATAGACCGGTATGTTGGAACGGACTGCCTGGTCGAGTAGAGGAAGCAGGTCGGTATAATATATATGTACGCGCGCGATGCTTCCCATAGAAGCCTGTACCACCTTAGGCGCCCAGCAGTCGGCAGTGTCCAAGCTGCAGATGATATGTTCTATGCCAAACCAGTCGGCAATACGTATGATTGTTCCCAAGTTACCAGGGTCTTGTATTCCGTCGAGCATCAACGTCAAGTCAGAAAAAGGTATAGAGTCTAATGGCGGCTGGTCGGGTAATCGGAAGAGAGCAATCACACCCTGTGGATGCTGTAGGAAACTGACGCGTTGCATTTCCTCTTCGCTTACATCTGGTATAGCGTAAAGCTGTTCGGCGACGAAGCCTGCATGCTGCAGATCTGCAACGACCTTGGGTCCTTCTGCAACAAACAGGCGCTCGCGTTCGCGGTTCTTCTTTAATGACAATGACCGTATAAGTTTCTGTTGATTTTTGCTAATCATGCTCTTATTGTTTTTTTTCTTTAAGTGCAAAGGTATAAAAAAAATATCAAATTGCAAATAATCAGAAATAAAACAATAAGCCGACATGAGTTTATGGACAAATATAGTTGAAATACTTGAAAAAAGTAAACTGGTTTAGTTCGCCATTTAATTCGGTTTAGTTTGCCAATTAATTCGGTTTAGTTTGCCATTTAAATTGGTTTCATTTTTTTCCCTCACTTTTAGTGATAAGAGACGAGACAAAAAAAATGACCATTTGTTTTGTCAGTTCATGAATAATATGTACTTTTGTGGCGTTAAAAAAAGAAATACAAAACTAAAGAGAGACTTATGAAGACAATTTTCCGATATTGTATGTTGTTGGTGTTAGCAACAGGTTGGACATTGACCGCTAACGCTCAGTTGCCCTCCGTGACCCTGAAGACTATTGACGGCAAGGCAGTACGCACCGACACTTTGTCGAACAACGGTCGTCCTTTTATTATCGACTTCTTTGCGACTTGGTGTAAACCCTGCAACCGCGAACTGGATGCAATCAGCGAGGTGTATGAGGAATGGCAGTCGGAGACCGGTGTTAAGATTTTTGCTGTTTCGATAGACCAGGCTCAGAATATTCATAAGGTAAAGCCATTGGTAGATAGTAGCGGTTGGGAATATGACGTGTTGCTGGACCCAAACAGTGAGTTTCGTCAGGCTCTGGGAGCCCAGATGATTCCCTATGTCATTGTGTGTGATGCTGCAGGCAACATAGTCTATCGGCACTACGGATATACTGACGGTGCTGAGACGGAACTCATAGAGAAGGTACGTGAACTAATCAAATAAAAACTTGTATTAAGTGATGAAGCGAATAGCTGTCTTATTGTTCTGCGTCTGTAGCATGACGTTTGTATATGCTCAACAGGAAGGTGTGAACCTGACCGGAAGCATACAGAGCGATGTGCTGGTGCCTCAACGTGACGCGGATATAGGAGCAGAGAAGCCCGGTGACCTGCTGACTAATACTTATGCGAACCTTCAGCTGACAAGTAAGTATGTGGATGCGGGTGTCAGAGTAGAGTACCTGGAACATCCGTTGCCCGGATATGAAAAGGACTTCGAAGGTTGGGGTGTACCTCACTTCTGGGTGAAGGGGAAACTGGGTTGTGCGGAACTGACGGCAGGTACGTTCTACGAGCAGTTCGGTTCAGGCTTCATACTACGTACCTACGAGGAACGCTCGCTGGGCATTGATAACTCGCTGTTGGGCGGCCGACTGGTGGTGAAGCCCACCGACGGACTGACTATCAAGGCATTGTCGGGTCGTCAGCGTCGTTATTGGAGTTGGAATAAAGCTTGGATCAGTGGTGCAGATATAGAACTGAATATAGAAGAGTGGATTCCTGCTTTCCAGCAGAACGGTACTCGTCTGCTGTTAGGTGCATCGTGGGTCAATAAATACGAGAAAGACCGTCCAGACGTTTTTGCTGATGCAACCCATAAGGTGAACTTCCCCAAGTATGTTAATGCGTGGGACGTGAGGTTTCAGTTGAACCATGGTCCATGGAGCGTGCTGGGTGAATATGCTCAGAAGACCGATGACCCGTCGTATGCCAACGGATATATTTTCCGTAAGGGAACGGTGGCGATGCTCTCCACCTCATATTCGAAGAAAGGACTGAGTTTACTCCTGCAGGCCAACCGTAGTGAGAACATGTCATTCAAGTCGGTTGCCGCCCCTACGAAAGCTGTTGGTCTGTCGTCAGCCATCAACCATCTGCCGGCATTTACCCAGGACCAGACCTATGCGCTGG
>JAFPED010000039.1 GCA_017423565.1 Prevotella sp.
AAGATAAGCAATCTCACCACTCTGGAAGCGGGATGCCCTGACACTGCTCTCGCAATCAGTCATGTTGCTGGCATAACCATTACTGCGGCCGTAACCAGTAACGAAGTTCTCGGAATAGCAGTTGATTTCTGTACCAACACGTATGCCATTATCATCACGAGCGTCACCAACCAACATACCAGCACGTGGATAAGGCTGAATGTTGTTTCCATATTCATAACAGTTCTCAACAACACCAGCATAGTTACCAGCAGCAATTGCGCTGACAATCTCGTTGGTATCGATAACGGTAGAGTTCACTACGTAGCAATTGAGGATATGACCCTCAACCAACTGACCGCAGAGAGCACCAAAACGACCTGAATAAGCCTGACCATTGTCGAAGTAATAGCCAGAGATACCCAGATTCTTGACAGTACCTGTAACGGTTCCAAAGACACCACTGGCAGCATAGGAAGAGCTATAGCTTGCCGTCAGATTCTGGATTTCATGACCCTGACCATCGAAAGTACCAGCATAACCAGGATTGGTAATAGGCTGACCTGTGTGGTTCAACTCGCTGAGAGTTGCATATCCGATAGGAGCATAGAAGTCAATGCCTGACATATCGATATCATTCTCGAGCACAGCATCCATCTCACGATAGTAGCCAGAGTTGACCATAGCAGAGAATACCATGAGTTGACGTGCGTTGGAAATCTTGGCCACGTTATTCTCGATAACAGGCATGAAGGGGATTCTGGCAAACGGATTCGTAGACTGAGCCTCTTCAAGTGTATAAGAACCATCCAGATATGCATTCGTGATAGTGGTGATGATATCTTCCATTATACCAGCTTCATCAACTGACAACATACCAGAAAGAGACATGTTGGAGTAAAGATCCAGTATAACTTCTTCCATCGCCATCATGCCGGCATAAGCCTGTTTGCAGTCATAAACTTGCTGCATCAGGTTGCCAAGTTCTGTGATTTCAGCAAACTTGTCGGAAGCAGCTCCTGCGCTTTCGGCCTTCGTCTTTACTACAGCTTTGAGTTCCTCGCTATAATTGGGAGCTGCAGCAAATTCATATTCATCGTAGATATAATCGTTGGCCAAAGAAGTCAAGCGTGCTGCTTGTCCCTCAAGCGTCTCATCGAAGGCTGCCTTCGTGTATTCGGTGTCAGCAGCACCACAATAGAACAGATGGAAGGCACCAATCCAAGTGGTGTTGGACTTGTTGCAACCAGGTGTGTTGATACCCAACGTCAGAGTTCCATCTTCACCAACCTCAGTAACGATAGTGGCCTGATAATAACCTTCTCCAAAGGCATAAGCCAAAGCATTGGCAGAAGTGGGCATGTAACCAATATAGATACCTTCGTCATCCTCTACAGGAGTATAACGGTCCAAGTTGGGACTCTCGCTGTCGCTGGGAATGATGCCCTCGCGCAAAGTGGGAAGGTATACCTTATTATTATTAGCATAGAGGAAAGAAGCCTGGTTCAGGTTGTAGTTGTCACCAGCAGCACGATAAGCTGCATTCACTTTCACCTGATAGAAACCTGGCATCAAGCCCTTCAATGTACGAGACAGATTGATCTTACTGCCAGACTCGCCCACATACTGAACACCTGCACCACTCACATTTGCTATCGACATAGAACCTCCCTCAAGGGTCCATCCTTCTGTACCATTAGAGAAGTCTGCATTGCTCAGCAAATTGGTGATATCAGCACCTTCTTCATAACCACTCTCGACAGCTGTATTAAGCAGAGTCTGAACAAATGCTGTCTCTTCTGCAATCGCATCATTATCGAGCTGACGGTTAGTGATGATGTATTCGTATGAACCATTGGGATAGTCATCGCAAGGCTCAACATTATCATTGAGATAAGTCTCCAACTTCTCACGACCAGGACCTGCGAAATTGTTGTTCTCGTCGAGATATGCGCTTACATTGTCGATCTTCTCCTGATAAGCAGCGTAATAGTTGGCAGATGCTACCAAAAGTTCCTTCAGCGCAGCAACTTCGTCGTATGCCTGGAAGAACTCTTCTATCGAGGAAGCGTCACCCAATGTACCAAGAATCTCTTCGAAGCTGTCAGTCAATTCGTAAGCACAAATCGTGTTGGCATTGAATTCTGACTCCTGAGCAACAATCTCATCGCGGACATTCGAGAAGTCATCTCTTGTGAAACTGATGTATTCAGTACCTGCAGGCATCACATAACCACGAGAACTATCGAGAACAGGATAGGGATCCTCGCCAATGTTCTGGCGCCAAACAGACTCAACATTAGTGGTTGAACCATTCAGCTTGTAGGTCATTTCACCACTTTCAAAGCGTTCAGCCGAGACTCCTGCCTGACTGTTGACTGTAGAACCATACTGTGAACTGGTAACACGTGGGAAGTCTGTATAGCAGTTATTAACCGTTCCAGCCCAATTACCGTCGTTATTGGTGTCACCAGCCACACCGCCAAAACGCTCGCCGTAGCCTGAGAGTTCATTATTGAGACCATAGCAGTTTTGTACTGTAGCTCCAGATACGGCACCTACTACACCACCACAAACGCGCTCAGTCGTCAGGATGCTGGAATTTATTACATAGCAGTTCTCAACGAGTCCGGATCGTGCGCTCGAGGCAATCACAGTACCGGCAATACCACCAGCACGGCAGTCCATAGTGGCATTAAACGTGGCACCGATTACGCCCAGATTCTTCACCGTACCCGTTACGACACCAAAGAGGCCGAGAGCATCCTTATCTGCTCCCTCTGCGATATTGAAGTTAGAAACGGTGTGTCCCTGTCCGTCAAACACACCACCGAAACCTTCGTTGGTCACATTACCTGGACCGGTAGCAGCATTGTAGCAGGGACCAATACCGATGGGTCTCCAATTCACACCACCCAAATCGATGTCTTCAGTCAATCGAACGTTGATGTAACGGAATGCGCCGCTGTTCACAACTTCTGCAAATTTCGTAAGATCCTCTGGAGAACTTACCAGATAATATCCGTCGGCATCCTGAGGAAGACCAATGCCACCAATTGCCTCCTGATATTCTGACTTGGTGATGAAGTGAATATTGCGGATATCAAGTGTGATTCCTGCATCGTTGCCAATATCCAGACGAAGAAGTTCACCAATGGTATGACCCCAATTAAAGTCTTCCATCTTATTTGAAAGGTCAAGATAGAAAGGTGTCCAGTCGTCAGCAGCAGGAATATCGAAAGTAACCTCCCTGCCACCAACGAAACCTCCATTCTGTGAGAAGAAGAACTCTGAAGTGGGAGCACCCATAGGACATATGTATTCGAATGTTATAACTGTCTGCTCCTCGCCCAAAGGCTTCTGAAGGGGTGACATTTGGATATAAGGATCACCGCCCGTAGTCACCAGCTCGAAGCTATATGGCTCCTCCAAATCGAAACAGTCAATACTGTTTTTTCCTGTTTCTGTGTTGAAACTGAAATAAGGATCATATTCCATTTGGTCAACGTGTTCCTCTGCTCCTGTATCCATTGCCTCTACAGCACCGTAGAGAGAAGCAACCTGGCCATCCGTCAAAGGATCATCATAAACACGTGCTATGGCAACATCACCCTTGAAAGATGTATTGGCGCCACTACCACCAGGATCACCACCTACAACGAAATAGGTCAGAGAAGACTGCTTGAAATCACCTGTTGCATTGGGATTGACAAACTTCAACTCTCCATTTACATAGATGCGGGACTCGCCTTTCTCTTTGTCCCATACACCTACCAGATGGACATACTCACCACCTTGAGGCACTATACCACTATTGGCATAGACATAATCTCCTCCTACATGAGACAAGAAGGTCCATTCGTTATTACTGTCAGAATTGATGCCACGGTTCTGCTTGCAGACCATCAAGCCTGTACCACCGCCCTGATGAGAGCTGAACGGCTTAATCTCATTGTCTCCAATCTCTTCTGCATAGTTGCCGTCCAATTCCAAGCGACACAGCAATTCAACACTATGGCCATCAGCCAAACCGTCCATGAAATCCATGTTCGTCCCATAATCCACCTTATACCAATAGGCACAATTGGAATTGTAGGTGTTTTCATGGAAACAAGCCACGTTGATTCCATACTTAGAACTCTCTACGACATTGGGAGTACCAAACAGCTCCACAACATTCTGAGTGGCAGAAATGTCTGTCGCAGTTCCATCATCGTTGAAGACTACATCCAACAAGTCTGCCTTCGGAACCTGAGCCCACGAGGTCATACCCATCAGTAGAGCAGTCATCAAGAAAAGTAATTTCTGTTTCATGATTTGTTGTTGATTAGTTAATAATAAATATGTTAAACACTTTCTTTTCTTCTCGTTCTTCTTATTCTTCCTCCAAAGGCAAAGTCTGGAGAAGCAACTCTGTGGTCACTTTAGCCAAACGTCGATGACCCTTCGTGCCAGGGTGCAGACGGTCCGTATCAGCATTGTGCATATAGGAATCATAAGCTGACATGCTGGGAAGCAACCCACTCATGGCATGCACGTCCCAGTAATTCAGAGCCCAGATGCTGGCAGCCTGCTCCACACACTCGATGTAGGAATCCAGGAAGAGACCTAAGGAATTGCTGTAAGCCTCATCCTGCTGCACATTGGATCCGCCGAAATTAGCATATCCGCGATGGATGGGTGACATGATGTAGACACGAGCCTTGGGGAAATTCTTCTTCACGTAATTGAGCAGATTGTTGAGACGCCCACGGAAAGTGGAAGTGCTCACAGCCAAGGCGCGATGCTTCACTCCGTTGGACTCCGTCCTTTCATTGTACCAATTCCCAAGGGTGCATCCCTGGTTGTAATCATTGGTTCCACCAAAGATAATGACTGCATCGAAAGCCTTTCCCTCTTCTCGCTGCACCTTGAGGAGCTGTTGAGCCTGGGTAAGCATTCCGCTGATGTTGGCTCCATTCTGAGCGAAGCAAGTGGTAACCAGCCCAAGCCACTCCGACATGAACTCCCACCAGCATTTCTCTGTACCCACGTGGACTCCATCGGAAATGGAATCACCCAGCACGCCTACCCGTTTGCCTTTCCAAGGATTCTGGCCCAAGACATTCACCACGACAGGTTCCGTCTCATCAGCAGCCACATTGAAAACCAAACTGTCTATCTGATTATAGTTGTAAGAAACCGCATTACCATCGGACTCATATATCCTGAGATTCTGCGCTTGCAGAGTCTTCGTTGAACATATCATCGTTGCCATCAAAGCAAGCCAAAAGGTCATTTTCATGGTTTCTTTCATTTGTTTTTGTCTATTTTCCCCACAAAATTAGCACTTCTTTTTGAGAAAAACAAGTTTTTCCCCCCAAAAAAACATCAAGAAGAAAAGATAGGTAAAGAATACGGCAAGTTCGAATTCCTCTCCTGAAACTGATTATCAAAATCTTTCTCCTTATCCGGTTTCTTTCCTTTACCCATATGCAAAGAGACGACTTTTGAGGGAGAATATTTCTTTATCTCGACAAGAATGCTTACTTTTGCACAAACAAAATTTCAATGAAACTGTTGCACATCATCACCCCTGTAAAGGATTCCCTGGATTCCACCCTTGAGACGGCAAGAGCCATCATGGGTTCCGACTTGCAGGTTCCACATACTTACACAATATACA
>JAFPED010000040.1 GCA_017423565.1 Prevotella sp.
CTGTCACGAAAGAAAGTAGAGGAGCTGGCTGCTATCCTGCGTGCCAACGACATCAAGGCACAGGCTTATCATGCCGGTCTGGACTCTGTCACCCGTTCGCAGACGCAGGATGACTTCCTGATGGAACGTATCGACGTGATAGTGGCAACCATCGCCTTTGGTATGGGAATCGACAAGCCCGATGTGCGTTTTGTTATTCACTACGACATCCCGAAGTCGCTGGAAGGCTATTATCAGGAAACAGGACGTGCCGGTCGTGACGGTGGTGAAGGCTTGTGCATCACCTTCTATTCCTATAAGGACCTGCAGAAGCTGGATAAGTTCATGGAAGGCAAGCCCGTTGCCGAGCAGGACATTGGTCGTCAGTTGTTACAGGAGACGGCAGCTTATGCCGAGACGTCCGTCTGTCGTCGTAAGATGTTGCTGCACTATTTTGGTGAGCAGTACGACAAGGACAACTGTGGCAATTGTGATAACTGCCTGCACCCCAGAACAAAGATAGAGGGCATGAACCAATTGGTCATTGTGCTTAATGCCATCATTGCGTTGAAGGAGAATTTCCGTTCCGACTATATCATCGATTTCGTCATGGGTCGTGAGACCGAAGAGATTATAGCTCATAAGCATCATGAGCACGACTTGTTCGGTATGGGAGAAGACGAGGATGAGAAAATCTGGAACCCTGTTATTCGTCAGGCCCTGATAGCCGGCTATATCAAGAAAGAGGTGGAGAACTACGGTCTGCTGAAGGTGACGTCAGCAGGAAAGAAGTTCCTGAAGAATCCTTCCTCGTTCATGATTGTGGAAGATGTGGAGTTTAACGACGATTATGACTCCCCGATGGATCATGAAGGAGGCACCAGTGCACTTGACCCCACGCTTTGTGCCGTGTTGCGTGACCTGCGCAAGAAATGGAGCAAGAAGCTGGAACGCCCACCGTATGTTATTTTCCAGGATGTGTCATTGGAACAGATGGCTACCGATTTCCCTGTCACCCTTGAGGAACTGAAGAACATTCAGGGAGTGGGCGAGGGTAAGGTCAAACAGCCTTATGCCAAAGAGTTCGTTGATCTGATCAAGCATTATTGTGATGAAAACGACATTGTCCGTCAGGCAGACCTCCGAGTGCGTACGGTAGCGAAGAAGTCGTTGCTGAAGGTAAAGATCATTCAGTCCATCGACCGTCAGATAGCCCTTGACGACATCGCCACAGCACAGGGTATAGACTTTGAGACCTTGCTGGACGAGGTAGAGGCAATCGTCTATAGTGGTACGAAGATAAATATTGACTATTTCTTAGAGGAAGTGATGGATGAAGACCATATAGACGATATCTATGACTATTTCGCAGAGAGCGACACAGACAACCTGGAAGCCGCCATTGACGAACTGGGTGAGGACTACAGTGAAGACGAGATACGCTTGATACGCATCAAGTTTATCTCGGAGATGGCGAATTAAAACGTGTTAATAACATAAGAATTTGGTAAAAAGTACAAGATATGTGCGAAAAAAGGTGTAATTTTGCACGCAATAAAATTTAAAGGAGCTATTTATGTCATCATTTATTGCAGACAAGATTGTGATGGACGGTCTGACATTCGACGACGTCCTGTTGATTCCCGCTTATTCGGAAGTGTTACCCAAGACAGTAGAGTTAAAGACACTGTTCACTCGTCATATTGAGTTGAACATTCCCTTTGTGACTGCTGCCATGGACACGGTGACCGAGAGTCAGATGGCTATTGCCATTGCCCGTGAGGGAGGAATTGGTGTTATTCATAAGAACATGACTATTGAGAACCAGGCACGTGAGGTGGCTATTGTCAAGAGGGCAGAGAATGGTATGATTTACGACCCCATCACCATTCCACGTGGCTCTACAGTTGCTCAGGCCCTTGAGATCATGGCAGAGTATCATATTGGTGGTATTCCCGTTGTTGATGATGACAAACGACTTGTAGGTATCGTGACCAATCGTGACCTGCGTTTCGAACGTAGGCTCGACCGTCCTGTTGATGAGATTATGTCGAAGGACAACCTGGTGACCACCCATCAGCAGACAGACCTGGTAGCTGCAGCCCAGATACTGCAGGAGAACAAGATTGAGAAGTTGCCTGTCGTTGACAAGGATAACCATCTGGTAGGTCTTATTACCTATAAGGATATAACGAAGGCCAAGGACAAGCCCATGGCCTGTAAGGACGAGAAAGGTCGTCTGCGTGTTGCTGCCGGTGTTGGTGTCACCAGTGATACATTAGAGCGTATGCAGGCTTTGGTGTCAGCCGGAGCAGATGCTATCGTCATTGATACTGCTCATGGTCATTCCAAGGGCGTCATTGACAAGTTGCGTGAAGCAAAGGCTTCGTTCCCCCAGGTGGATATCGTTGTAGGCAACGTAGCTACCGGAGAAGCAGCAAAGATGTTAGCCGACAATGGTGCTGATGCTGTGAAGGTAGGCATTGGCCCAGGCTCTATCTGTACTACCCGTGTGGTGGCTGGTGTCGGTGTTCCTCAGCTGAGTGCAGTCTATGATGTCTATACAGCATTGAAGGGAACAGGCGTTCCCCTGATAGCTGATGGCGGTCTGCGTTACTCTGGTGATATTGTCAAAGCATTGGCAGCAGGAGGCTCCTGCGTAATGATCGGCTCGCTGGTAGCAGGAACAGAAGAGAGTCCAGGTGAGACCATTATCTTCAATGGCCGTAAGTTCAAGAGCTATCGTGGCATGGGTTCTCTGGAAGCTATGGAGAACGGTTCCAAGGACCGTTACTTCCAGTCGGATACAAAGGATGTGAAGAAGCTCGTTCCCGAGGGAATCGCAGGCCGTGTGCCTTATAAGGGAACTGTTCAGGAGGTGATTTATCAGCTCAGTGGCGGACTCCGTTCAGGTATGGGCTATTGTGGTGCTGCCACTATAGAGCGTCTGCACGATGCCAAGTTCACACGTATTACCAATGCCGGTGTCCTGGAGAGTCATCCGCATGACATCTCTATCACGAGTGAGGCACCAAACTACTCACGACCCAATGATTAATAGGATGGGGCTAATGGGGCAAATGAGGCTAATGAGGCTAATGGGGCTAATAGGGCTGATAGGGCTGATGAGCCTGTCACTGTCGGCACAGTCCAGCGACCCAGTGCTGATGACCGTGAATGGCCATGCCGTGAAGAAGTCGGAGTTTGTCTATAGCTATCGTCACCATCAGGCAGTCAGCGATGAACCTCTATCAGTAGAAGACTATTTAGAGCAGTTCACAGACTATAAGCTGAAGGTGGCAGCAGCCTTAGATGCCGGCTATACCCTACCATCAACGCCCACAGATAACCAGACAGGCAACGCCTATGTGGCAGTAGTCAATACGGCCGAGGCGGAGGCCTATTATCGTCAGTTATGTTCTTCTGCCGGTCAGCAGGACATGCTGAGGCTGTCAGAGATACTGTTGCCCGTTGATACGCGTGCGTCAGCAGCAGTGGTCAGCCAGGTAAAGCAGAGGGCAGACTCTGTCTATCGGGCATTGCAGGGAGGTGCAGACTTCTCTGCCATGGCTCGTCGCTTGTCAGCTGATGCCAATGCCGACAATGGTGGTGACATGGGATGGGTTGGTCCGTGCCAGTTGTTAGAAGACGTGGAGCGTGCTGCCTATCAGTTAAGACGTGGTGACATCAGTCAACCAGTGCTGTCGCCTGCCGGATGGCATATCCTGAAGGTTGTCGATCGCCAGCCTGCCGGCAGTGAGGTGGTACGTCAGTGGTTCCTTGCACCTCGAGAGGCCCAGCGTCATATATCAGCTGTTGATGTCGATGCCGACCAGGCACGTGTTAATGGTGAAGATATGTTGGCATATCAGATTACGCGGTCTGCCGTGTGGGACAAGGCTGCCCCGTCAGACGATGTGCTGAAGCGTTTTTTCAAGAAGCACAAGAAACGCTATGGTAAGAAGTTGAAGAAGCGTGACTATGCCGCTTATCGCGATATGGTGCTGGCAGACTATATGCAGCATCGTGAAGAGGAGTGGGTAGAGAGCCTTCACAAACGCTATAAAGTAAAAGTGAATAAATCTATTTTGAAGACGATAGAATGAAAAAGTCGAAACTCATTGGACTGGGTCTGTTGGCCCTGCTTCCATTTGCCGGTTTGATAGCCCAGGTTCCTGGAACTGACGATGACGACCCAACGCGTCGTAATGTCATTGACGAGGTGATATGGGTAGTTGGTGACGAGCCTATCCTCAAGTCGGAAGTAGAAGGCATGCGTCTGCAGGCAGAGATAGAAGGACTGCACTGGAAGGGCGACCCCGACTGTGCCATTCCTGAGCGTATAGCAGTAGAGAAACTGTTTCTGCATCAGGCAGCTATTGACAGTATAGAGGTCACTGAGTCCGAGGTGGCATCCAATGTTGAGCAGCGCTTAGAGTATTTCATTACTCAGGCCGGTTCCAGAGAGAAACTGGAGGAGTACCGTGGTCAGAAGATCAGCCAGATACGCACGCAGATGCGTGAGGAGCTGCGCAAGCAGATGATGATTCAGCGTATGCGTGAGAAGCTGGTTGAGGATATCACCGTATCGCCTGCTGAGGTCCGTCGTTATTTCAGTACGTTGCCTCAGGACAGTATTCCTTTCGTTCCCACCGTTGTGGAGGTACAGATACTGACACAGACCCCCAGGGTTGACCAAGAGGAGATTAACCGTATCAAAGACGAGTTACGTGAATATACCGATCGTGTGAATAATGGAGAGACGACTTTCCAGACACTGGCACGTATGTATTCAGAAGACCCAGGTTCTGCACGCTATGGTGGTGAATTAGGCTTCGTAGGTCGTGGCACGCTGGACCCTGCTTTCGCAGCCGTAGCTTTCAACCTGACCGACCCTCGTAAGATTTCCAAGATTGTGGAGTCGGAATATGGTTACCATATTATTCAGTTGATAGACAAGCGTGGCGACAAGGTGAACGTACGTCATATTCTCCGTAAGCCCCAGATTTCGCAGGAGGCTATCGACAAGGCTATGGCACGCTTGGACTCTATAGGTAACGACATCCGCGAAGGCAAGTTTACCTTTGATGAGGGCGCTACCGTGATTTCTGATGACAAGGATACGCGAAACAACCATGGTCTGATGGCAAACGTGACGGAAGACATGCGTCGAACATCCAAGTTCCGCATGCAAGACCTGCCTCCTGAGATTGCCCGTATTGTTGATACTTTGCAGGTAGGTGGCATGTCACGTCCGTTCCAGATGATCAGTAGCCGTGGAAAGACTGTTTGTGCTATTGTCAAGCTGAAGAGTCGTGTAGATGGTCATAAGGCCACTATCACGGAAGACTTCCAGGTGATGAAAGACATCGTTCTGAACAAACGTCGTGAAGAGTGTATCAGCGACTGGATAGAAAAGAAGATCAAGACGATCTATGTACGTGTGAACGATCGCTACCGCGATTGTCAGTTTGAACATCAAGGTTGGATAAAATGACATTGAAGACGATTGCACACCGTTTGTTTGATGGGCATAGGGCTATTATATTAATGGTGCTATGCCTCTGTGCACTTTGTGCAGTCGAGTCGATGACTCCTGTAGGCAAGAAGAAACGTCCGCGCAGGCCCAAGGTCACAGACAAACGTATCTACCTGGTTCATGCTGACGAATTGCGTTACGACCAGTACCAGAACCGTGATGCTCAGGTATTGAAGGGGCATGTTCATTTTGACCACATGGGTGCACGCCTGTATTGTGACAGTGCCAACTTCTTTGAAGCCAGCAACTCGTTTGAGGCCTTCGGGCATGTGAAGATGTATCAGGGTGACACGTTATCGCTGTTGAGCGACTATGCATATTACGATGGTAATGAGCAATTGGCTCGTGCACGCTATAACGTGGTGTTGAAGCATAGGAAGACAACCCTTTATACCGATAGCCTGGACTATGACCGAATGTATAACCTGGGTTATTTCTTTGAAGGAGGTAAGCTGATAGATAATGGTAGTGTCCTGACGTCAGACTGGGGTGAATATCATACAGACACGAAGATTGCCCTTTTCGCCTATGATGTGGAGCTGCAGGATAAGGATTTCTTCCTGACCACCGACTCGCTGTATTATAATACGCAGACCTCTGTGGCACACCTTGTCGGTCCGTCGGACATCCTGTCAGGCACCAGTCATATCTATTCCGAAGACGGTTATTACAACACCAAGACCGACCATTCCGAGCTTTTCGGACGTTCCGTCATTCGTGATGAGGGTCGTACGCTTGTGGGAGACAGTGTCTATTATAACAGTGGCGACGGCATGAGTTATGCTTATTCGAATGTTGAGTTCAAGGACTCTACCAATAAGAATATCCTGTTGGGCGACTATTGTGAGTACAACCAGGCTACGGGTTATGCCATGGCTACCAAGAAAGCGGTTGCCATTGACTATTCGCAGCGAGACTCACTCTTTATGCATGCCGACACGTTTAAGATATTTACTTTTAATATCAATACAGACTCGGTCTATCGTGTGATGCATGCATATAATAAGGTACGCGCGTACAGAATAGACTTACAGGCTGTCTGCGACTCGCTGGTGTATAACCAGAACGACTCCTGTATGGTGATGTATCATGACCCCATCGTCTGGAATGGCAACCAACAGCTGTTAGGTGAGGAGATACGTGCCTATATCAACGACTCCACTATTGACAAGGCCCACGTCATAGGTCAGGCGCTGTCCATAGAACAGATGTTCGACACCGTGCATTACAACCAGTTGACATCAAAGGAAATGCTGGCATACTTTACGAACGGAGAGATACGTGAGGCCCATGCCAAGGATAATGCCATCGCCATCTATCACATGATAGATGAGGCAGACAGCACGTTTATTGCGCAGGACTACACCGAGTCCCCACTGATGAAGATGTTTTTTGCCAATAAGAAAATGCAGCGCATCTGGGCAGAGAAACCAACGGGAACGGTATATCCCATGACGCAGATTCCTTCTAACAGGAAATTCCTGACCAACTTCGCATGGTTCGACTATATACGTCCGCTTGACAAGAACGATATCTTCAACTGGCGAGGAAAAAAGGTTGAGCAGGTGCTCATACCAGAGAAACGGCGTGAGGCTCCTATGCAGAAATTGAAGAAACCTAACGTGCTACCGCCTAATGAGTGATGTTATTCAGCTGCTTCCTGACTCCGTAGCCAACCAGATAGCTGCAGGTGAGGTAATCCAACGTCCCGCATCGGTTATCAAAGAACTGGTAGAGAATGCGATAGATGCCGGTGCTACTACCATTAATGTGCTGGTGGTAGATGCCGGTCGTACATCTATTCAGGTGATAGATAACGGAAGAGGAATGTCAGAGACTGATGCCCGTCTGGCTTTCGAGCGTCATGCTACCTCCAAGATTCGCAAGGCTGATGATCTGTTTGCCCTTCATACGATGGGCTTCCGTGGCGAGGCATTGGCATCGATAGCCGCAGTGGCACAGGTGGAACTGCGTACACGGATGGAAGAAAATGAGGTTGGAACATTGCTGACCATCAGTGGCTCCCGTGTTGTAGGCCAAGAGCCTGTATCCTGTCCGGTAGGTAGTAACTTCAAGGTAGAAAACCTGTTTTTCAATGTGCCGGCACGTCGTAAGTTTCTCAAGACTAATGCCACGGAGCTGAACAATATCATGACGGCCTTCGAACGTATCGTCCTGGTCTATCCGCAGGTTAGTTTTACGTTCCATAGCAACGGGTCGGAACTGTTGAACCTCAGGAGTGGTAATCTGCGTCAACGTATTACCGATGTCTTCGGAAAGCGATTCAGTCAGGATTTGTTGCCTGTAGATGTTGAGACATCCATGTGCCATATTACAGGATTTGTCGGAAAACCGGAGGCTGCGCGTAAGAAAGGCAGCCATGACTATTTCTTCGTCAATGGCCGTTATATGAAGCATGCCTATTTCCACAAGGCGGTACTCAATGCTTATGACCGTATCGTTCCGGTAGGTATGCAAGTGCCATACTTCATCTACTTTGAGGTTAGTCCTGCAGACATTGATGTGAATATTCATCCTACGAAGACGGAAATCAAGTTTGAGAACGAACAGGCTATCTGGCAGATTCTCACGGCTGCAGTGAAAGATGCAATAGGGAAGTTCTGTGAGGTGCCATCCATTGATTTCGATACACAAGGTCGTCCGGAGATTCCTGTGTTCGATCCCACAAAGAATGTGATGCCTCCCAGTCCTCACTACAATCCTTCCTATAACCCTTTCCGTGAGCATGCAGAGCGCAAGTCCTCGGTGCCGGACGACTGGCAGCAGTTGTATGAAGGGCTGCAGCCGAAGAGCGAGGAACAGCAAATCTTTGATGCACCACTGTCGTGGGAAAACGAGGGTGATGCATCTATCCCATTGATAGAAGATAAGTCGCCTGTTCATTATCAGTACAAGGCAACATACATCATGACGGCAGTCAAGTCTGGTCTGATGATCATCGATCAGTATCGGGCTGATGTGCGTATTTTGTACGAGCGTTATGCGGAACAGCTT
The DNA here is from genome assembly GCA_017423565.1 of Prevotella sp. GTDB lineage: Bacteria > Bacteroidota > Bacteroidia > Bacteroidales > Bacteroidaceae > Prevotella. Next base: position 8,534 of record JAFPED010000040.1, read on the forward strand.
CGTGAGCGGTCGGGGAAGTCACAGCGTGTGCTGTTTCCAGAGGTGGTGCATTTTGCCCCTTCTGATGCTGTAGTGCTGGATAAGATACTGCCTGAGCTGTCGGCTGTGGGTTTTGAACTCTCTGACCTTGGACAAAATGCCTTTGCCATTAATGGCATTCCTGCCGGTATTGACGGAATGGACTTTGTCTCTCTGTTGCAGAGCATCGTTCGTGACGCTACGGAAAATATCAGTTCTGCAGCTGATGAGATCAGTCATACGCTGGCATTAAGCATGGCACGCTCAGCAGCTATCCCTCATGGACAGGTATTGACAAATGACGAGATGGAGTCTGTCGTTAACCAGTTGTTTGCCTGTTCAAACGTTAATTTCACCCCTGATGGCAAGGCTATTCTTTGCATCTTGCCACAAAAGGATATTGAGCAACTGTTAGGTTGAAAACCATTAAATGTTACAGATATGAAAAAACTATTGATTATTCTGGCTTTGGCAAGCTGCTCGGTGGCTGTCATGTCGCAGAGTGAGATACCGACGGAACGTCATAGCGTATCCACCAATCCCTTCTTCTCTAACTGGTTCTTCCAGGCAAACGTGGCAGGAAGTGCGTTCTACAGTAATACGGAAAGCGGACGTGGATTTGCCAAGAGTCCCTTTAAGGATTTCCGTAATAATCTGGGCTTCTCGGTAGCCTTGGGAAAATGGTTTACTCCAGGGCTGGGCCTGCGTACGAAGTTTAATGGTGCGTGGGGTCGTGCTGTCATCTCAGAGGACAAGGATGTCAATGCTACAAAGTACTGGACATTGAATGAACAGGTGCTCTTTAACCTGAGTAACATGCTTTATGGATATAGTGAAACGCGCGTGTGGAACTTTATTCCCTATGCCGGAGGTGGGGTAGGGCGTAACATGTCGCGTAACACCTATGCCATGGGGCTGACAGCAGGCCTTCTGAATCAATGGCGTTTAAGCCGTAAGGTGGCACTGAACCTGGATGTTTCCTTTGGCGTGTATGAGCCAGACCTGGACGGTGTGACCAAGCCAGGCTTGGATGCCTCCCGTAACTTCACTGCAAAGGACCGCGTGCTGAATGTTGAGCTTGGTCTTACTTATAAGTTTGGTAAGGGAACATGGAAGAAGACACCAGACCTTGAAGCCGTTTATGCGCTCTATCAGTCGGAGATTGATGCACTCAATGCACAGTTGGCTGATGCCTATGCAGAGAATGACGACCTGCGTAGTCAGCTGGACAATGGAGATCAGATGCTTGACGGACCAGGCATGGTTTATACGCCACCGGTGGTGACTGTGATGTCCTTCTTCTTCGAACGTGGCAGTTCTCAGTTGCTGCGTCAACAGGACTTCGTGAATCTGAAGACAATTGCGGAAGCTGTGATACAGCGTAATGCAGAAGTAACGATAGAAGGTTATGCTGACAGTAATACAGGTAATATGGAACGTAACCAGCAGTTGAGTCAGCAACGTGCTGAGACCGTTGCTGCGGCACTGCAAACGTTGGGTGTTCCGTCAAACAATATGCATATAGTTGCAAAAGGCGGTGTTGACTTGCTGACGCCTCCGGAGAACAACCGACGTGTCATCGTTACATTCTAATAGAAAAAAGTTGCTCTAAAATTTGGCTGTTTGCCAGAAAAGCATTACCTTTGCACCCGCTTGCAAAAGTAAGGGCGCTTAGCTCAGCTGGTTTAGAGCATCTGCCTTACAAGCAGAGGGTCGGCGGTTCGAATCCGTCAGCGCCCACAAAAGCCACAGGACAAATACCTGTGGCTTTTTTTGTTACTCCGTCCGAAAAAAGTATCTTTTTTTTGGTCATTTCCTTGTTTTTCCTTATCTTTGTGCCATCAATACAAACCAACACTAATACAGAAATGATTTGGAATGAGACAATGGAATGCATGAATCGCGAGCAGATGCGCGAGATTCAGAGTAAACGACTGGTGAAGATGGTGGAGTATGTTTATCACAATACACCATTTTACCGACAGAAATTTCAGGAATTAGGGCTTGAGCCTGGCGATGTGAAAAGTATTGACGACATCGTGAAACTGCCCTTTACCAATAAGCTGGACTTACGAGACAACTATCCGTTTGGACTGGCTGCCGTACCAATGAGTCAGATAGTACGTATTCATGCCTCCAGTGGTACGACGGGCAAGCCTGTTGTCGTACTGCATACACGTAAGGACTTGTCCATGTGGGCAGAGGCAATCTCACGTGCCTTTACCGCCTATGGTGCTACGAAGAATGATATTTTCCAGGTGAGCTACGGCTATGGTCTCTTTACAGGAGGCCTGGGTGCCCATGATGGTGCCACGAACATTGGTGCCAGTGTCATCCCTATGTCCAGCGGCAATACACAGAAACAAATTACGCTGATGCACGACTTTGGGGCTTCTGTCCTTTGTTGTACACCATCTTATGCCATGTTCTTAGGTGAAGCTATGCGTGAATGCGAGTGGCCACGCGAGGAGTTTAAGCTTCGTGTCGGTGCCTTTGGTGCTGAGCCATGGACGGAGGAGATGCGTCAGAAACTGGAGAGCACTATGGGTATAAAGGCTTACGACATCTACGGACTGTCTGAGATTGCGGGACCTGGCGTTGGTTTCGAGTGCGAGTGTCAGAATGGCACACATCTGAATGAAGACTATTTCTATCCCGAGATATTGAATCCCGATACTGGTGAACCCATGCCGGAAGGTGAGTTGGGTGAACTGACGTTTACTCACCTGACTAAAGAGGGAATGCCATTGTTGCGTTATCGTACGCACGACCTGACAGCACTGCATTACGAGAAATGTGCCTGTGGTCGTACGTTGGTTCGTATGGACCGTATTCTTGGCCGTTGTGATGATATGCTGATCATTCGTGGCGTCAATGTGTTCCCGTCGCAAATTGAGGCAGTCATCCTTTCGCTGCCAGAGTTTGAGCCGCACTTCCTGTTGACCGTTGACCGAGTAAACAATACCGACACCAGTGAACTGAAGGTAGAGGTGAAGGATGAGTATTTCACTGATGACATGGCAACGATGGTTGGTCTGCAAAAGAAACTCGAGGCAGAGCTGCGCAGTGTTATTGGACTGGGCTTCAAGGTTCGTCTCGTAGAGCCAAAGGGCATTGAGCGTAGTACGGGCAAGGCCAAGCGTGTCATTGATAACCGAAAGTTTAAATAATCAGGAAATCCTAAAAAAGAATTCTCTATTTCTCACAAAAACCATAAATAACTAAAAAACAATGAAAGCAAAACAACTATCTGTGTTCCTTGAGAACAAGTCGGGACGCCTGACGGAGGTGACAGAAGCGTTGGGAGCTGCTGGCATTAATCTTTCCGCAATGAGTATTGCTGACAACTCCGACTTCGGAATCCTGCGCTGTATTGTGAGCGACCCCGATAAAGCCTATCAGGTACTGAAGGAGGCGCATTTCGCTGTAAAGATAACCGATGTTATCGGATTTGTCTGTCCAAACACCAGTGGCTCGCTGGCAAAAGTGCTGAAACTACTCTCTGACAGTGGCGTGTTTATTGAATATATGTACTCCTTTGCCAATGGTGATGTGGCACATGTTGTCATCAGACCTACTGACTTGGAGAGCTGCGACCGCATTCTTGCAGAGAAAGAAATAGAACTGTTAGCTGCCAGCGATCTCTATCGACTTTAAAAGCGAATAGTTCACACTTGATAGTTCAAAGTTCATAGTTTTGGGTTAAATTGTGTTAACTCTAATAAAATTATGAACTCTGAACTTTGTAGTGTCAGCTAAATGTGCTACCTTTGCACCCGCTTACAAAAGCAAGGGCGCTTAGCTCAGCTGGTTTAGAGCATCTGCCTTACAAGCAGAGGGTCGGCGGTTCGAATCCGTCAGCGCCCACAAAAGCCACAGGATTAATACCTGTGGTTTTTTTGTTGTTCTAAATTAGTTAAATATCACAAAAATTGAGCGGACTTTGATTTTTTCCCATTATTGATTTTCCTTATTTCATTTTAAATATGTACCTTTGTACGCTCAAACGCATGCTTATACATTTAGGATTAGAGAAAGTGATGAATTTAGACACATTAACCGCCATTTCGCCTATTGATGGCCGCTATCGGAACAAGACAGAACTATTGGCAGGATACTTTTCTGAATATGCACTCATACGTTATCGCGTACGGGTAGAAATAGAATACTTTATTGCATTATGTGAGTTGCCGTTGCCTCAATTGGAAGATTTCGATCACCAGCTGTTTGAACCTCTGCGTGACATCTACCGCCATTTTACGGAGCAGGACGCAGCACGTGTAAAGGAGATAGAGGGTATCACCAATCATGATGTAAAGGCCGTTGAGTATTTTATCAAGGAGCGTTTAAGTGAGCTGAGTGGTTTCCCTGCTCATACCAAGGAGTTCATCCATTTCGGACTGACATCTCAGGACATCAATAATACCAGTGTTCCCCTGTCGGTCAAAGAGGCGCTCGAACAGGTCTATTATCCTTTGGTAGAGGAGCTCATTGAGCAATTGAATGACTATGCAGAACAATGGAAGAATATTCCGATGCTTGCAAAGACACACGGCCAGCCGGCATCGCCGACACGTCTGGGTAAGGAAGTCATGGTTTATGTCTATAGGCTTGAAGAACAGTTAAGAGCCTTGAAGGATGTGCCTGTAACGGCAAAGTTTGGTGGCGCAACAGGTAATTTCAATGCACACCACGTTGCTTATCCGCAATATGACTGGCGTGAGTTTGCTAACGGCTTTGTCAGTGAAAAGCTGGGACTGGAGCGTGAGCAATGGACCACGCAGATATCCAACTACGACTGGTTAGGTGCAATCTTTGATGCCATGCGTCGTATTCACACCATAGTCATCGACCTTGACCGTGACTTCTGGATGTATATCTCCATGGAGTATTTCAAGCAGAAGATTAAAGCTGGTGAGGTTGGCAGTAGTGCCATGCCTCATAAGGTTAATCCTATAGACTTTGAGAACTCGGAAGGTAACTTGGGCATGGCGAATGCCATTCTGCAGTTCCTGGCACAGAAATTGCCTGTCAGCAGATTACAGCGCGACTTGACGGACTCTACAGTCCTGCGTAACGTTGGCGTGCCGATGGGACATGCGCTTATTGCCTTCCAAAGCACACTCAAGGGATTGCGGAAACTCATTTTGAATGAAGAAAAAATACATGCCGACCTGGAGAACACATGGGCAGTCGTGGCAGAAGGCATACAGACCATTCTGCGTCGTGAGGCTTATCCAAATCCCTATGAAGCGTTGAAAGCACTCACTCGTACCAATGAGCGCATGACAGAGGGTACCATACGAGCTTTCATCGAAGGGCTTGATGTCAGTGACGAGGTGAAACAGGAGCTGATGGCTATCACTCCCTGGACCTATACGGGACAATAACCTATGGGTCCAATAAGCCATATAATAAATATGTACGCGCGAACATTATTTAATATATATAGTGAACAATAAACAATTAACAAACCAACACGGCCGTGAGGCTAAAAAAGAAAAAGGAGAAAAGAATTATGGATTTTGAAAAAGAGTACAGACCAGACGAAGTGTCAACGGGACAGAATGCCGACAACCATGAAGGCTATCAACCGTCAAACCAAAGTGGTTATCAGAATTACAGACCTGTAGGACGTACACCACGTCCACGTATCCAGAAGCCACGTCCTTACAATCAGGACCATGGCAGTTACAACAGACATCAGAACGAGGAGGGAGGCTTCCGTCCGGAAGGTTTCGGCGCTGCATTACAGGGCAATGCCCCACAGCGTAATAGTAATTACCGTCCTCGTTATAACAATAATGGAGAAGAGGGTGGTTATCAGCCACGCTCATCTTATCAGCCCCGTGGTGGTTATCAGCCTCGTAATAATTATCAGGGAGGAAACGATTATCAGCCTCGTGGCGGTTATCGTCCCCGTTATAATAACGAGGAAGGTGGCTATCAGCCTCGTGGTGGTTATCAGCAGCGTTCCTATAAGCCACATTATGGCCAGGACAATCAGGGTGGTTACCAGCAGCGTGGCGGCTATCAGCCCCGTGGCGGCTACCAGCAGCGTGGTGGCTTTAACAAACGCCCCGGTGGTTATCGCCCCCATACCGCAGACTTTGATCCCAACTCAAAGTATAGCATGAAGAAGCGCATTGAGTATAAGGAAGAGAACTTCGATCCCAATGAGCCCATCCGTCTTAATAAGTTCCTTGCTAATGCAGGAGTGTGCAGTCGTCGTGAGGCTGACGAGTTCATTCAGGCAGGTGTAGTCACTGTCAATGGTGAGGTGGTTACAGAACTGGGTACAAAAGTACTTCGCACCGACGAGGTAAAGTTCCATGACCAGCCTGTTACCATGGAGAAGAAAGTTTATGTGCTGCTTAATAAACCAAAGGATTACGTTACAACAAGTGATGATCCCCAGCAGCGTAAGACTGTCATGGACTTGGTAAAGAATGCCTGCCCAGAACGTATCTATCCAGTAGGACGTCTTGACCGTAATACCACCGGTGTGCTTCTGCTGACCAACGATGGTGACCTTGCTTCCAAGCTTACCCATCCAAAGTTCCTTAAGAAGAAGATTTATCATGTTTATCTCGACAAGAATATCACTGCCCATGATATACAGCAGATTGCTGAGGGCATACAACTTGAGGATGGTGAGATCAAGGCTGATGACATTCAGTATGCTGATCCTGTAGATAAGAAACAGGTTGGTATTGAGATTCATTCAGGAAAGAACCGTATCGTGCGTCGTATCTTCGAGAGCCTGGGTTACAGAGTCACCAAGCTTGACCGCGTACAGTTTGCCGGTTTGACCAAGAAGAACCTCCGTCGTGGTGACTGGCGTTACCTCACTGAGGAAGAGGTTGACCGCCTGCGCATGGGCTCCTATGAATAATCTTATAATACTATAGTATCTATAACAACTAAAAAAACTATAACAACTATAGTCTCTATATGAAACGAACAAAAATAATAGACATCTTAAAGTCCACCGATTACGGAAAGGAAGTATGTGTCAAAGGCTGGGTGCGCACTCACCGCAGCTCTAAGGCTGTCGATTTCATAGCACTGAACGATGGCTCTACCATCAAGAACGTTCAGGTGGTGGTTGATCCAACGAAGTTCGACGAAGAACTGCTGAAGCAGATTACTACTGGCAGCTGCATCTGTGCCGTCGGTACACTGGTCGAGAGCCAGGGTGCTGGTCAGACCAGTGAGCTGCAAGCCACCAGTCTGGAGATTTATGGCCTTTGCGACAATTCCTATCCTATGCAAAAGAAAGGACAGTCATTCGAGGTGATGCGTAAGAATGCCCACATGCGACTTCGTACCAACACCTTCGGAGCTGTCATGCGCATCCGTCACAATATGGCAATAGCTATCCATACCTATTTCCATGAGCACGGATTCTACTATTTCCATACCCCACTGATTACTGCCAGTGACTGTGAGGGTGCAGGAAACATGTTCCAGGTTACTACCAAGAACCTCTACGACCTGAAGAAGGATGAAAACGGAAAGATTATTTACGATGACGACTTCTTTGGTGAGCAGACCTCACTGACAGTGTCTGGACAGCTCGAAGGTGAGCTCGGCGCTACAGCCTTGGGAGCTATCTATACCTTTGGTCCTACCTTCAGGGCAGAGAATAGCAACACACCTCGTCACCTGGCTGAGTTCTGGATGATTGAGCCGGAGGTTGCCTTCATCGACCAGGAAGAACTGATGGACTTGGAAGAGGACTTTATTAAATATTGTGTGCGTTGGGCACTCGACCACTGCCAGGATGATTTGGAATTCCTCAATAAGATGATTGACAAGTCGCTCATCGAACGTCTGCAGGGAGTGCTGAAGGAAGAGTTCGTCCGTCTGCCATATACTAAAGGTATAGAAATCCTGCAGCAGGCCATCAAGGATGGACATCAGTTTGAGTTCCCCTGCAACTGGGGCGATGACCTGGCCAGCGAGCATGAACGCTATCTGGTAGAGGAACATTTCAAGAAGCCTGTTATCATGACCGACTACCCGACAGCCATCAAGGCGTTCTACATGAAGCAGAACGAGACCGTGGCCGACGGTTCTTCCGCAGGAGCTTCGGTAGGCTACAAGGGTCAGGTTGCTCCTGGTCCTACAATGCAAGGTACCGATGTGCTGTTCCCTCAGATAGGTGAGATTATTGGCGGTTCCGTCCGCGAGGAGAGTTACGATAAACTGATGGCAGAGATTAATCGTCGTCAGATGGAGACAGACAAACTCTGGTGGTATCTCGACACACGCCGTTGGGGCACTTGTCCACATGCGGGCTTTGGTCTGGGATTCGAGCGTCTGATACTCTTTGTAACGGGTATGCAGAACATTCGCGACGTTATCCCATTCCCAAGAACCCCGAAAACAGCGGACTTCTAAAACTACCGAATGTACAGGGAAAAAAGGCAAAATCTCGACGAAATGTCCGTAGAAAAGCAATTTTTTACGTATTTTTCGAAAAAAATGTTGCAAAATCCTTGCAAGTTATCGGATTTATGCCTATATTTGCACCCAAAAACGTAACTCCGCATAAGAGATACGTGTATATTGATGTGAGAGAATAGAGAACAAATAACATTTTTTATTAATTAATTTTTAAATTAAAATCGTATGAACAAAAGATTTTTAACTGCATTGCTTACGGGTGCTTTCTTTATAGCATCAGCAAGCATGTTTGTGTCTTGTAAGGACTACGATGACGACATCAGCAAGAACACTGCTGCCATTGAGGCTCTGCAGAAACAGCTGAACGATCAGAAGACGTCCTTAGAGCAACAGTTATCAACGGCAGTAGAACAGCTGAACACTGCCATTGCCGCCAAAGCAGACAAGGATGCTCTGACGAAGTTGGCTTCACGTGTTGAAGCTCTTGAGGCTCAGATTGCTCTTTGTGCTTCGAAGGCAGACCTTGAGGATCTGGCAACAAAGGTTGCTGTTCTGACTGGTGACCTTGAGAATCTTAACAAGCTTCTCGGTGAGGAGACCGCAGCCCGCAAGGCTGTTGAGGCAAACCTCGGGCTCCAGAAGCAGGCTCTTGAGGGTCTGGAGAAGAGACTCGACGAGATGGGCATCAAGGTTGACGCTAACACGAAGGCAATTGCCGAGATTCGTGCTGAGTTGAACAACTTTGCTACGAAGCAAGAGGTTGAGCAGCTGCGTGCCGACATGATGGCTCTGACAACTTCTCTGAGTCAGCGTGTTGACAACATCTGGAACTGGATCAACGTGATGAACGTATTTGTTAGCAAGCGTCTCACTTCAATGGTTCTGCAGCCTAACTTCTACTGGGAAGGTCTTGAGGGTGTTGAGGTACCATTTGCTCAGGAGCCCATCTTCACTCCAAAGGATAAGTATTCATTCACCTATGAGGTAGAGGATGCTGTTCTTGGTAAGAAAGAGATTAAGGTTACTGTTGACAAGTATATGACTTGGGGTGGCCAGAACTGCGAGGATCATCTCGTATGGATGCCAGACCATCGTGATTTCTACTCTCTGACTGACGATGCTGCTCCTGCAACAACAAAGTTTGTTGAGCTGAGCAACGGTGGTATTCTGAAATATCACATCAACCCTGCAACAGCTGATCTCGAGGGCTGGACCTTCAGCTTCTGGGAGAACGACGCTACTCACTATACTCGTGGCAACAACGGTGCTATCAAGGCTACTCCAAAGAAGACTCAGTTCACAAAGGCTGACTACGCAGGTGGTATCCTCGAGGTTCCATTCACTGTTGACAACGAGACTATGTTTGGAATGTTCCGGCAGTGGGCACAGTCTGATCCTGTCAACTGGGTTGCCTATGATTTTGATCCATACTGGTGGTGGGATTCTCGCGCTGGGTACACTCAGGCTCATGGTGACGACATGAGTTATGACGGTGAGAACTTTGAGCTTCAGGAGAACCCTCTGCCATTCCTGGCAGGTCAGTTCGAGAAGGGTGACACCGTTGTTACTTCTGACTACGCTGTAGTAGTTCCTGCTATCATCGACATTATCGCTCTGGCCGACAATGCTCCTGAGGAGATTCTTGACCAAGGCACATTCGTTGGTGCAGACGGCCACGTTGGTAAGATTCGCGCTAACCACCTCTATGAGAGCACAGGTTATGACGGTGCTGTTTATCTGGACAATGCCGGCGCTATCTCAATGCCTGCTACTCACTCTCTGCTTTACAACGATCCTAACGGTATCGATCTGAAGCCATTCGTTGAGACCCACTACGACTATCTGAGCTTTGCTAAGTATGGTACAAGTGTTCCCGACCAGGTAATGTCTGACGAGCTGCTGGAAGCTCTTGGCCTGCACTATGAGTTCACCGCTATCGACTATAAGATTGGTGAGAACAAGACAGGTGAGTCTGTTCACGTTGAGGAGATTGCCGAAGGTGTATTCGCTGCACGTTCTGTAACTGCTGACGGTAAGACCATCACTGGTCAGGTTGCTACTAAGGAAGCTGTTGACCGTGAGCCTCTGGTACGTGTTGACCTGGTTGACGAGAAGGGTAACATCGTACGCTATGGTTACATCAAGCTGCGTATCGTTGACACGAAGCCTGCTAACCTCGAGGTAACTATCGATCTTCCTGGGTACTGGATGAACTGCGGTGACGAGCACTCTATCACATGGTCACAGGTTGAGAACCTGATCCTTGCTAAGCTCGGTACTGACGGTATGCTGAAGCAGAACTTCGAGAAGGAGTACTATCTGGATGTATATGGTACATACGAGAACATGCCTTATCTGAACCCAACAACTGCTGGTCTTACCGATCCTTCTGGTGAGCTGTACAGCGGTTCTTGGATGGCAGTCCGTTACTACAAGAAGGCTGACGGTACATACGATGTTGCCAATGGTTCTAAAACTGACGAGACTGACAATGCCGAGTATGAGAACTTCACAGCTACCAACAACCACTTCGGTGAGGTTTGGTACACTCCACATGATAACCCAACAACTACTCACAACTGGGATGAGAGCACGAACGTTCTGATCTGGAACCTCTACGGAGGCAAAGTTGAGCGTGATGCATATGCTGCTGCTATCACCGATAAGGAGCAGGCCGGTAACATGACTAAGAAGAAGAACGAGAAGCTGCGTGAAGTCTGCGGTGTAACGTATGACAATCCTGAGGGCACCAACGGTATCTCTACTGTTGTTCGCTTCAAGCACAAGCTGAACGGTACTTCAATCTATGTAACGCTGAACATTCCTAAGGTTCACTTCGAGTATGGCGTAGTCCAGAATAAGGACTGGTCACACTGGTGGAAGTTCAACACCCAGCTGTTCGGTGTAGAGAGCGACAAGGCTCCTTACTGGGATGAGTTCGACACTCACATGAATACTCCTGTTCCTGCATACGTAGGCTACAAGTGGCTGACCGTTGAGGACTTCAAGCAGGATCTGCGTGACTACTGGCACGAGCCTAACTCAATGATTAAGCTGCTCGGCGACGAGTCTAAGTTCTCTAAGTTCTATGCTTCTAAGGGCGGTACGGATCCCGTTATCGACTTCATCTTCACCGTTCCCGTTGACGGTCTGAACAGCGACGGCGTAAGCGCTAACGCAGCTGGCCAGTGGGATGTTTACGGTGTATCTGGCACGAAGTGGACTCTGCAGCTCTCTGCTGACAACAAGGCCATCAATGCTGTGAAGAAGAACGGTGTTGCTTACGGACCTGAGGAGGTTGCAGTCATCACCGATCCAGGAACAGGCTTCTCTTCAACGCTGTACTATCACGGTCTTGAGGCAGCTGCTCCTAAGCTCTATCCAGCAGCTACCGACCTGGTTAACAAGTCTGGCCGCTACGACGAGACAGGTGCTAAGCGCTACGGTGCTGGTTCTGCAATGGGTGAGCAGCAGGATGCTAAGTATC
>JAFPED010000041.1 GCA_017423565.1 Prevotella sp.
CGTGACTTCAAGAAACTGGGACGCCCACGATTGTTTTTTGGTATTGCACCAGGATGTATGGACTCGATGGTCAACAAATACACTGCCAACCGCCGACTTCGCAGCGAAGATGCCTATAGCCCTGACGGTCGTCATGACATGCGTCCGGAGTATCCGACTATTGTCTATACTAAAATTCTGAAACAGCTGTTCCCTGATGTTCCCGTCGTGTTAGGCGGCATAGAAGCTTCATTGCGGCGACTGACCCATTATGACTATTGGCAAGACCGACTACAGAAATGTATTCTCTGTGATTCGGGTGCCGACATGATTACTTACGGCATGGGGGAGAAACCCACATTGGAACTGGCTCGTCAGCTCAACAAAGGCAGACACATCAGCGACATACGTGAGATTCCACAAACCGTCTATCTGTCACGAAAGGAGGACATACTCGGTGGCATCACTGCAGATGATATTGTATTACACTCTCATGAAGACTGTCTGCGCAATAAACGCAGTCAGGCAGAGAACTTCCGTCATATAGAGGAAGAGGCTAACAAGATGCATGCACAACGACTGTTGCAAGAGGTGGACGACATGGTTGTTGTAGTCAATCCACCCTACCCTCCCATGACGACCGAAGAGCTTGACGCATCGTTCGACCTACCTTATACGCGTGTTCCACACCTTAAATATAAGGGTAAACGCATACCAGCTTATGAAATGATTAAGCACTCGGTGAACATCCACCGAGGTTGTTTCGGGGGGTGCGCCTTTTGTACCATCTCCGCCCATCAGGGAAAGTTTATTTCGTCACGTTCCAAAGAGAGCATATTGAGGGAGGTCAAGCAGATTATCAAGATGCCCGACTTCAAAGGGTATCTGAGTGACCTGGGCGGACCGTCGGCTAATATGTACGGCATGAGCGGTCGCAACAAAAACATCTGCGAACGGTGCAAGCGTCCCAGCTGCATCAATCCGCAGATATGTCCTAACCTGAACACAAGTCATGAAGCGCTGCTTGACATCTATCATGCCGTCGATGCACTGCCTGGAATAAAGAAAAGTTTCATTGGCAGTGGTGTGCGCTACGACCTATTATTATATAGGAGCAAAGACGAAGCTGCCAACAAGTCGGCAGAGCAATACACGCATGAGTTGATATGCCGCCATGTCAGCGGACGACTGAAGGTAGCACCGGAACATACCAGCGACAATGTTCTGCGGTTGATGCGCAAGCCATCGTTCGTACAATTCGAACAGTTCAAACGTATCTTCGACCGTATCAACCGTGAGCAACATCTGAACCAGCAGATTATACCTTACTTCATCAGTTCTCACCCAGGATGTAAGGAGGAGGACATGGCAGAGCTGGCCATCAAGACCAAGCGACTGGACTTCCAGCTGGAACAGGTGCAAGACTTTACACCAACACCCATGACAGTCAGTACAGAGACGTGGTACACCGGGTTCGACCCCTACACGCTGGAGCCCGTATTCTCTGCAAAGAGTCAACGGGACAAGTTGGCACAGCGACAATACTTCTTCTGGTACAAGCCCGAGGAACGCAGAAACATTGAGCAAAGCCTGCGTCGCATCGGACGACCTGACCTCATCAACGAGTTATGCCCATATAGCCGGCCCGTCAGCCGCGAACAGGAAAGCAGCAAAAAGCCAACATACAAGAAACGAAGACAAAAGAAATGAGCAACAAGGAGCAACTAAGAGAAGGGTTGAAAGGCAATCCGCGTCTAAAACGCCTGCTGGACTACCTTATCATGAACCAGCGTGATGCACGTCCACGATGGTATGTGCGTCTGTTGGCACCCTTATATCAGAAACGTGGCAGCGGTTCGAAAATCTATGGCAGCGTACGTATGGACACTCCTCCCTACCGGCAATTTGTTTTGGGCAAACGTAGCGTCATCGAGTCATACGCATGCATCAACAATGCTGTAGGCGATGTCATTATTGGTGACCATACACGCATTGGACTTCACTGCACGGTGATTGGTCCTGTTACCATAGGCAGTCATGTTAATTTAGCTCAAGGCATCACCATTACAGCACTGAATCACAATTTCAATGAAAGCCAGCAACGCATTGACCAGCAAGGCGTTTCCACTCATCCGGTAACCATTGGCGACGACGTTTGGATAGGAACCAATGCGGTTATACTACCTGGTGTTACCATTGGCAGTCATGTAGTAATAGCTGCCGGTGCCGTTGTTTCGAAAGACATACCCGACCACTCTTTAGCCATGGGCATACCTGCTACTGTAAGAAAGACTATTTGAAGCATCCTGATATAATTATAGTACAATGAAAATTGGTATAGAGGCACAGCGTATTTTCCGTAAGAACAAACATGGCATGGACTATGTGGTATTACAGGAACTTCTGGAGCTACAAAAGATGGACACCGTGAATGAGTATTTTGTCTTCGTCAAGCCAGGCGAGGACCACTGCCTGAGCGACTCGTTCAATATGCATGTCATTCTGGTTGACTGCCCATCCTACCCTCTTTGGGAGCAATATGCCCTACCGCGCATAGCACGCCAGACAGGTGTTGACATTCTGCATTGTACCAGTAACACGGCACCTATCTTCTGTAACATACCGCTTATACTAACATTACACGACATCATTTTTCTGGAACCACGCGACAAGACCAACAAATCGCTCTACCAGAACATGGGTTGGCTTTATCGCCGACTCGTCGTACCACGCATCCTGAAGAAGTGTAAGCGCATCATTACCGTTTCTGACTTCGAGCTGCACAACATTCTCAACAAGTTGCAACTGCCACCCACGCAGCTGGCCATGATATATAATGGCTATAACGAATGGTTCAAACCGCTGGATGACAAGCATGAGGTATATAAGAAATACATTGACCAAAAGGGATTCTTCTTCTTCCTTGGCAATACCGATCCAAAGAAAAACACCGAGCGTACGCTTGTGGCTTATGCCCGATATCTGGAACAGTCGGCTGTGAAACGCCCGTTGCTGATGGCCGATTTGGAAAAACAATATTTCGACGGCATCCTGTCACGCCACCACATTGAACATATACGCCAGCACATTGTAACACCTGGCTATATTGTCAACAGCGATTTACCTTATATATATAACGCTGCCTTCGCTTTCCTTTATACCTCGCTGCGCGAGAGTTTCGGCATTCCTCTACTGGAGGCCATGGCCTGTGGCACACCCGTCATTACGAGCAACACGTCGTCGATGCCAGAAATAGGTAGCAAGAATGCCATTTTGGTTAATCCTGAAAGTGTGGAAGAGATAACTGCCATGATGCTCCGACTTGAACAGGACAGCACATTCTATGCTCATCAACGTGAGGTAGGCCTTGGCCGTGCCAAACTTTTCTCATGGCGGAAAACAGCAGAGCAGTTACAGCAACTCTACTTAGACGTGTATCACGAAAACAAGAAATAGTGTGATTATTCAGTAAAATCAAACAGGCAGAGCGAGCGGTCTTCCTTTTTGGTTTCGTCGGCATCCTCCGATGGTTTATTTTGTTGTTCTTCCTTGAAATTCAGCATAAGCTGTCGAGCATCGGCAGAACCACTGGTATTAAGCCGATAATACCCCCTCCGACCCGTTGTTTCAATAAGCGATTGTGCTGACTTACTGTTACGCAACAGAAACTGCTGTACAAAGTTATGAATATCTGCAAAGTCGGGTGAATGAAAAAAAGTATTGTTCGTGTTATAGACATGCCTTGCAATGGACTGCACGCTTATACCACGTTCCCCAGCTTCGGTCAGTATATTAAGTATCTGTTGCTCGTATGTCATTTGATAGATAGAAAGAAGGCTGGTAGCCCAAATGTTACCAGCCTTCTTTTATTTGTTCTTGGGTATTTAAGCCAGTGTAATCTTAGCGTCTGCCTCAACAATCTTACCCTCCTTGAAGAGCCAACCCATACCGAGCAATGTCTCCTCCTCAGTAATCTTTGCAGACTTAGCGATTTCCTTAACGGTCAAAGCCTTACCGGCTGCTGCCAGTGCCTGATAAACATCTCCTGCCTTAAAGCCGGCATTCTCTGCGTTTAATACGATAGCTGCCTTCTTTGGAGCAGCAACTTTCTTAACGGTTTCCTTCTTTGGTTCAGCAGCCTTAGTAGCTGTTGCCTTCTTCGTTGTAGTTTTCTTTTCTGCCATAACTTTATTAAAAATATTACACACAGTATTGTGTTGATTAATATCTCTCAAATTTCTGAGTGCAAAGTTAATAACTTATTTTGACATTAAGTAACTGATTTCAAGGACTTTTTGACAAATTATATATTATTCTTGATGTAAATCAACCTTTAACTGCAGTTCTTCCAACTGTTTGGGGTCAAGTTCACCAGGAGCATCAAGCATCACGTCGCGACCACTGTTATTCTTTGGGAAAGCAATGCAGTCGCGTATGCTGTCAAGACCTGCCATAATGCTGACGAAACGGTCGAGTCCGAAAGCCAGACCTGCATGGGGAGGTGCACCATACTTGAAGGCATTGATGAGGAAGCCGAACTGTGCCATAGCGCGTTCTGGTGTGAAACCAAGAATCTGGAACATCTTTTCCTGAAGCTTGCCGTCATGAATACGCAGCGAACCGCCACCGACTTCGATACCATTGCAGACAAAGTCGTAAGCAACGGCACGTACCTTCTCCGGTGCAGTGTCAAGCAGTGGAATATCGTCTGGGTTAGGCAGGGTAAACGGATGGTGGGTTGCCATGAGTCGCTGCTCCTCGTCGCTCCACTCGAACAGTGGGAAATCAACAATCCACAGACATTCAAACTTGTTCTTGTCGCGCAGACCTAAGCGGTCGCCCATCTCCAGTCGCAGGGTGCACAGCTGTGTACGTGTCTTATTAGCATTATCACCACTGAGAATGAGTACCAAGTCACCATCGTTAGCACCTGTTTGCTGCTTCAGTTTCTGCCATACCTCGGGCTCATAGAACTTATCGATAGAGGTTTTCACCGTACCATCTTGATTGAACTTCACATAGACGAGGCCCTTGGCACCCACCTGCGGACGTTTCACAAAGTCGGTCAACTGATCGAGCTGCTTGCGTGTATAGTCAGCACAGCCAGGAACAACGATACCACCAATATATTGTGCCTCATTGAAAACAGGGAAGGTACCAGTGCCTTTGAGCACATCCATCAGCTCCACAAACTCCATGCCGAAGCGAAGGTCAGGCTTGTCACTACCGAAACGACGCATAGCCTCGTGCCACGTCATGCGCTGCAACTTTGGCAACTCAACGCCACGAACCTCACGGAAGAGGTGACGTGCCAGTTCTTCAAATATCTCGAGAACGTCTTCCTGGTCGGCAAACGACATCTCACAGTCTATCTGTGTAAAC
Source organism: Prevotella sp. (assembly GCA_017423565.1). Lineage (GTDB taxonomy): Bacteria > Bacteroidota > Bacteroidia > Bacteroidales > Bacteroidaceae > Prevotella. Next base: position 5,362 of record JAFPED010000041.1, read on the forward strand.
TCTGGCTGACGGTCAGCACGCAGGTCTTCATCGCGGAAGCACTTGGCAATCTGGAAGTAACGGTCGAAACCACTGACCATCAACAGCTGCTTCAGTGTCTGTGGACTTTGTGGCAATGCATAGAACTGTCCCGGGTTCATGCGTGATGGAACGACGAAGTCGCGTGCTCCCTCTGGTGTTGAGCCAATGAGTATAGGTGTCTCCACTTCTATGAAGTCCTTGTTGTCAAGGAAGTTACGAATGAGAATGGTCATGCGGTGACGCAGTTCCAGATTCTTACGTACGCAGTTGCGACGCAGGTCCAGATAGCGGTACTTCATGCGCAGGTCGTCACCACCATCGGTATTGTCCTCAATGATGAAAGGCGGTGTCTGGCTCTCGCTCAGCACGTTCAGCTCGTTGACAATCACCTCTACCTCACCAGTAGGCAGGTTTTTGTTCTTGCTCTCACGCTCGTTGACGGTTCCTTTTACCTGGATACACCACTCACGTCCCAGCTTGTTTGCCTCAGCGCAGAGGTCGGCATCCTTTGCCTCATTGAATACTAATTGTGTTAAACCATAGCGGTCGCGCAAATCGACGAATGTCATTCCACCCATCTTACGCGAGCGCTGTACCCAACCGGCCAGCGTTACCACGCTGCCTGCATCGGTGAGTCGTAACTCACCACAAGTTTTAGTCCTATACATATTTAAATATTACTTTTTCCTTATTGGGTTGCAAAAGTACTAAAAAGTGAGAAGAATACAAAACAATCGGGGTTAAATTTTCTTTTGCCATACGGGTAAGTTGAGTTTGCTATATAGCAAACAGGTAGTTTGCGGCCTTTTTACACATAGTTTGCGGCCTTTTAAAAAAAGTTTGAGGTATAGCAAACTCGCGTCAAAAGGCCGCAAACTCTATGTCTGCCATAGGTGTAAGTTACGTTCTGTAAATATTAAATAAGTGTAAAAAGCATGTTAAAAGTATGCAATTATAAGAAAAAAAATTTACTTTTGTCAGCAAATTGCGTCAAATAAACAGAAACAAAAGTTAAATAAGGATATGAAAAAATTGTTACTTATGTCACTTCTGCTGGTCTGCGGCATTACGTTCGCACAGGCACAGGCAGAGATTAAATTCGACAAACTGGTTCACAATTTCGGCACGTTCTCTGAGAAGGAACCAAAGGTGACGTGCGTGTTCAACTTCACCAATGTGGGCGATGCTCCACTGGTCATTAACCAAGCTGTTGCAGCCTGTGGCTGTACGGTGCCCCAGTACACGAAGACTCCTATCCAACCAGGTGAGCAAGGTCAGATAAAGGTAACCTACAACGGTGCTGGCAAGTTCCCTGGTCACTTCAAGAAGTCGATAACGGTAAGGACGAACGGCAAGGTTGAAATGACGCGCCTATACATTGAAGGCGACATGACCGCCGATGAATAAAGGAAACAAATAATGCCCGATGGTTGCTCCATCGGGCATTATTGTGTTTAGAAACTATAGTTGAAACCCAGCGAGCAGTACTCCATAAACTGCCAGTAGCCAAGGTCGCTGTCACGAGCGCCGCTGTCGTCGAAGCGTGGATAGACGTAGATGTTGGTCGTAATATACTTGCTGACTTTCAGCTCCAGGGTGTTTTCCCACTCCACCAGTGCACGCTTGTAGGAGGTGTAGCCGTATAGTCTGGTTTTCCAAGTCACCTGTTCAGCCAATTTCCATGTCAGATCGACCGTCAACTGCGAACCTATGTCGTGCATGGTGTGCTTGTCTTCCTTCAAGCCATAGCGTGTTGCCAGTCCCAAACGTCCCACATATCTGAAGTTGTATGACAGGGGTGAGATGTTGATGTTACCCGTCAGTCGTTTGTTCTTCGTCTCTACTGTGTAGTCCATACCAAGACCCAGGTTCAGGTCGAAGGGTGAGAAGAAGTCAGAATAAATAAAGGGGTCATTGCTTTTCAGACCACGTGTAAACTGTGTGTACGCCAGCAATTGCAGTGTGTAGTACCATTTCTTGTGTGCTTGCAGTCCCAGTTTACTGGTCAGACGCAACAGGTCGTTGTTTGCTTTGAACTTATGAACAGTGTCGCTTCGCGAGGTCTGGAAGCCCAGTTTCATTTCCAGTTTATTATCCCACTTCACCTTCTGTTTGTTATTGTAATTAGCCTCAAGGGTCAGGCTTGCCAACATCGAGTAGTTGCTCTCACCGCCCTTATGCCAGTTGGTGGTAATGTAGTTCTGTAGGAACTGCAGGTAGTAATCGCCCTTGAATGTCCAGAAGTTTGGTTTTGTAATGAGCACCTCCGTCTCAAGAGGTGCCTCTGGTGTATCTTCAGGAATGGGTGCTACCTGTTCTGTCAGTTCTACGTTCTGCGTCTGAGCCACATCTACATCGTTGCGAATGGTGCCTGCTGCTAACAGCTGGTTCTCGCTGTTCATCAGCAAGTCAGGGCGACGGAGATAGATACCCATCAGCGCATTATCGACAGCACTGCCTGCCTCGCCGTCCGTAAAGAGTGTGTTAAGCGACAGTTTACGCTTAGCGGCTGAGTGATAGAACGTGGCGGGTACGAACAATTTATACAGTTTGCCATTGTAATGGGCGCTCTCGAGGGCTGCATTGGCCTGACTCAGCGAGTCAATCTGCGCCTTATATACTCGTAGCGAATCCATATAGTTTCTTACCAGCTGCGTTGTATCTTGTTGAGTACTACGCACATTGGTACGTCGCTGGGCATTGGCAGTGACGCATGCTAACGTCACTAAAAGCCATAAAGACAGAATAAATCGGTGTTTCATCATTTTGTGTTTTAGTTCTTTTGCTTGCAAAGATACAAAATTATTCTTAATAAATAAAGAGTTTTCCATATTTATTTCGTGCTTTGAGGCTTTGCCTCTATAGTACTTCCGTTCGAGAATAAAAACAAAAACTTTGTTATTTGTTTTGTCGTCTTCTCGTCTCTTCGTACTTTGAGGCTTCGCCTCGAAGGTACTTCCGTTCGAGAATAAAAACAAAAACTTTGTTATTTGTTTTGTATTCTTCTCACTTATTCGTACCTTTGCACCTTGATTTGTATATAAATAATGTATAGGAAATAAATAATAACAACAATATGAACAATAAAAACAACATCATTGGCTTCGCACTCATTGCTCTGGTGCTAATAGGTTTCAGCTGGTTCAACCAGCCTTCCGCAGAGCAGTTAGAGGCACAAGCCAGACGTGACTCATTGGAATACGCCCAGCGTATAAAGGCTGAACAAGCACAGAAACAAGCTGAACAGACACGCAAGGCAGAGGCAGAGGCTGCTGCAAAAGGCGACACCAGCAACGTGTTCCACCAAGCACTGAACGGCGAGAGCAAAGACATCGTCCTGAAGAATTCAAAACTCGAACTGACCTTCTCAACCAAAGGCGGTTGTCTGAAGAAGGCTGTCATTAAGGACTTCACCGGCCATCATCGCAACGAAGAAGGCAAATACGACGAGACACTCGACACGAAAGACCTGACACTTTTCGAAGGCGACGACCAATGTCTGAACATCATGTTGGCAGGCAAACAGGATAACATCATTACCAAAGAGATGTTCTTCACACCTTCGAACGCTACCGACACCACGCTGACCATGACCCTGCAGGCATCCAATGGTGGTGCACTGGTCATCGACTATCGTCTGAACGAGGATTATCTGCTGTCCATGTCTGTACGTGCAACAAACATGAGTGGCATGTTTGCACCTAACTACACACAGATGGACCTGGAATGGGACGGACGTGCACGCCAGCAGGAAAAGGGCTTCACGTTCGAGAACCGCTACTCTACCCTGACCTACAAGGAGCATGACGGCGGCACCGACTACCTGAGCGAGACGTCGGCCGAGGAGGATGAAAAGATAGAAGAGCAGTTGGACTGGGTGGCCTTTAAGAACCAGTTTTTCTCTACCGTACTTATCTCGAAGGACAACTTCGCAGCCAACTCACTGCTTACCAGCATCCCACAAGACAAGGCGACTGGTTATCTGAAGAACTACAAGGCAAAGCTGAAGACTGCTTTCGACCCTACGGGAAAGACCGCATCGGAGTTTGAACTGTATATTGGTCCTAACAACTACCGACTGCTGCAACAGATAGAAGAGAAGAGCAAGTTTGGTAAAGACCTCGACATGCAGCAGCTGGTTTATCTGGGATGGCCGCTGTTCAGATATATCAACCGTTTCTTCACCATCTATGTCTTCGACTGGCTCACCTCGTGGGGCCTGAACATGGGTATCGTGCTCATACTCATCACACTGCTGCTCAAGGCTATCACCTATCCGTTGGTGAAGAAGAGCTACATGTCAAGTGCCAAGATGCGCGTATTGAAACCCAAACTCGACGCGCTGACCAAGGAGTATGACAAGCCCGAGGATGCCATGCAAAAACAGCAGAAGATGATGGAACTGTACTCACGTTATGGTGTGTCGCCATTGTCTGGCTGTCTGCCTATGTTGATTCAGATGCCTATCTGGATTGCCATGTTCAACTTCGTGCCTAACGCCATACAGCTCAGAGGACAGAGCTTCCTGTGGATTGAC
>JAFPED010000042.1 GCA_017423565.1 Prevotella sp.
TGAACGATTCTGGTTTTTGATGCTGGTGATGGGGAGCTCCTTGACAACAGTGAATACGGGTTTGTTGTCTTTTACTTTTTCTTGTGCGCTGGCACCTAACGTGATGAGGGCGAGCAGCGCGAGAGTTAATGTTTTTTTCATTTTCTTTTTATAGTTATTATAGTTTCTATAGTTTTTATAGTTGGGGGGAAGACATGAAGTCTTCCAGTTCTGCTGGATGGTAGGGAATGCGGTCTTGGCCGAGGAAACGACAGCTATCCTTGGTGATGAGCAAGTCGTCCTCGATACGTATGCCACCAAAGTCCTTGTAGGTTTCCAGCAAGTCGTAGTTGATAAACTCCTTGCAGTGGCCTTTGGCTTTCCAGTCGTCAATGAGTGCAGGAATGAAATAGATGCCTGGCTCGTCGGTTACTACAAAGTTCTCTTCCAGCTCACGTCCCATGCGTAGCGCATTGGTACCAAACTGCGCGAGGTTGGGCTGTGTCTTATAGTCGAAACCTACATATAACTGTCCCAGACCTTCCATGTCGTGAACGTCCATACCCATCATGTGTCCCAGTCCGTGGGGCAGGAACATGGCATGTGCACCAGCATTAACAGCCTCGTCTGTATCACCACGCATCAGACCTAACTCCTTCAGACGTTCAGTCATCAGACGACAGACAGCAAAATGCACATCTCTATATCGTATGCCGGGCTTGGCTACCTGAAGCACGTAGTCGTGACACTCCTCAACAATAGAGTAAATCTCCAACTGACGCTGGGTGAAACGTCCACTGACAGGCATGGTACGCGTATGATCTGAGCAATAGTCGTCGAGTTCGCAACCAGCATCGCAGAGTGCCAGTCGTCCTGTCTCTAATGGGGCATCGCTTGGTGAGCCATGCATGATTTCACCGTGCTGTGTGAAGATTGTGGAAAAGCTGACACCCTGAGCCAGTGAACGGGCAATACCGTCAACCTGTCCTCCAATATAACGCTCAGTAATGCCTGGACGGATGAGCTTCTGTGCCGTCGTATGCATCTTGTATCCTACGGCACATGCACGCTCAATAGCTTCAATCTCTTGTGGCTCTTTGCTTGAACGCATCTCTACAATAGCCTGAATGAGAGGTACTGACGCTGCTTCCTTCTGCTTTGAGGGATGAATGCCCAGCAGGTCCATAATCATTATCTTCGTGTCGAAACGATAAGGTGGCAAGAAGTGAATCTTTGATTTGAGATTGGAGATTTTGGCTTTGAGGTCCTTCATAGGAGCCGTCTTGCTGACACCAACCTCTGCAGCCAGGTCACTGACGCTGGGTGTGAAGCCCATCCATACGATGTCCTCAACTTCGATGTCGTCACCAAAGATCATCTCTTCGTCGTTGTCAATGTCAATCACTCCTACCAGTCCGTCGCGATGCTGACCAAAGAAATAAAGGAATGCGGAGTCCTGCCTCATGGGGGCATAACAGTTTGCTGGATAGTTGTAAGGAGCTTCGTTGTTTCCAAAGAGAATAATAACACCCTCTCCCACGAGTTTTTTCAGCTCCTGACGTCTTCTGATGTATGTGTTTTTATCAAACATAAGTCAAAAAAATGTGTTTAGTAGTCAAATATTTCGCAAAAGTACAAAATATTTGTCAAAAAGATGTATCTTTGCAACATAATTTAGCAAATAAGATGCGAATTGACCGTAATACAGGACTGGTGCTTGAGGGTGGAGGCATGCGTGGCGTCTTCACCAGTGGTGTGTTGGATGCCTTTATGAAGCATGATTTGTATTTCCGATACATCGTTGCCGTGTCGGCTGGAGCATGTAATGGTTTGTCTTACATGAGTCGTCAGCCACGACGTGCCCGTATCTCAAATATTGACATGCTGGCGAAGTACGATTATATTGGCTTGCGGCATCTGGTGACACAGGGATGCATCTTTGATCCGAAGTTGCTATATGACCGTTTCCCTAACGAGCTGATACCCTTCGACTATGATATGTATTTCCGTAATCCTGCATTGTTCGAGATGGTGGTAACCAACTGTAACACAGGACTTGTGGAATATCTGAGTGAGCGTAATGGTGACCGCCAGCGTCTTATTGACATCTGTAGGGCATCGAGCAGTCTGCCTTATGTCAGTAAGATTGTGGATGTGGATGGGCAACCTTATCTTGATGGAGGAATTATCGACAGCATACCTGTGGAACGTGCCATCAGTATGGGCCATGAGTTCAATGTGGTAGTGATGACACGTAACCGCGGATTTCGCAATAACAGTCGTGACATCAAGATACCTCGTTATATCTACAGGAATTATCCTCGGCTGCGTGTGGCATTGAGTCATCGTGTGAAGGTGTATAACGACCAGCTGGACCTGGTGGAGCATATGGAAGATGAAGGTCGTATAGCAGTGATCCGTCCAATGAAACCTCTGGAGGTTGACCGCATGGAGAAGAACGTGCAGAAGCTTGAAGCCCTTTACGAAGAGGGTTTCCAGTTAGGTGAACAGTTTTGTCTCAGTCAGGAAAAATAACTGTCAAGCGCAAATAATTGATATAATATTTGGTCAAATGCAAATTATTGTTTACTTTTGTCAACTGAAACTAAACATTTTCTGATATGGCATCATATTATATTGTAGAAAACAACCAACAGGTCGGCCCGTTCACTATTGACCAGTTGATGGCCAAGGGCATAACCTCCAATACCAATGTATGGACAGTGGGTATGTCAAATTGGGTGACTGCCGGTGAGGTTCCTGAGTTACAGGCTGTGCTTAATAGCCAAGCTCAACAGTCAAGTGGTTGGCAACAACAGTCTTCGAACCAATACAATTATTATGAGCCAATGCCTGATACTCATAAGTCGAAAGCTGTATGGTCACTCATCCTGTCCATCTTTAGCTGGATGTGTTGCAGTAACTACTGTTTTGGTATCATTAGTATCATTTTTGCCGTTCTGTCACTTGTCGCTGCCAATAAGGTAGAGGCGAGCTATCGGGTAGGTGATATGTTTGGTGCTGTGAACTCCAGTAATGAAGCGAACAAATGGGGAAACTGGTCTTTGATACTTCTTATTGTAGGCTGGTTCATCTCGGTTGTCGCTCTCATAGTACTCTGGTCCTTGGGCATTTTAGCTGAGATAGCAGAAAGTTCATCTTCTTATTATTAAGGTGTTAATATCGTAAAAACATAAAGATATGGCTAATTATTTTATTGTAGAAAACAACCAGCAGGCTGGTCCTTTTACGCTGGAACAGCTTGCAGCCAAGGGTATTGCGCCCGAGACTAATGTTTGGACTGAGGGAATGACAAACTGGACACCTGCCAGTCAGGTACCAGAACTGGGTGAGTTGTTTGCCCCAAAACCGGAACCTCAGCCAGAACCTCAACCTCAGTACCAGCAAGAGCCACAGCCTCAGAACTTTACGTATGAGGAGAAACAAGGTGCTGACTCTTTCAACCAGAACAGCATGAATAACGAGATGCAGCCACCTTTGAAAGATTGGAAAACAGAATCAATCATCCTGACAGTGGTTTCTGTGGTATGCTGCTGCTTCTGTGGTTGTTTGAACTTAGCAGCACTTCCTTTTGGTATCCTGGGTATTCAGAGTGCCAACAAAGTGAAAGAATTGTCGGCAATCGACTATTTCGCAGCAAAGGAAGCTAGTGAGAAGGCAGGAAAGAA
>JAFPED010000043.1 GCA_017423565.1 Prevotella sp.
CTACCGAGACGAAGATTGCTAACGGCGCTACGAGCCACACTGTGAACTTCGATGCAGGCAAGACACTCGTCAAGATAGCCATAAACATTGGCTGGGACGGACCGAGTGAGGGAGCTACCCTCTACTTCACCAGCATCATCATCCGTGCCAAGGTCTCTACAGGCAACGTCGGAACGATGCCTGTCGGTTCGCCCAAGTTGGGCAAGGGCATGGCCAATCCTCTACTGGACTTCCACTACATTGCCGACCCCACCGCCATCGAGTACAACGGTCGCCTCTATGTCTATGGTACCAACGACCATCAGCAGTATGAGGCTGGTACACCCACTAACACCTACGAGGCCATCAAGTCGCTCGTCGTCATCTCTACCGACGACATGGTGAACTGGACCTACCACGGACTGATTGACGTGAAGAGCGTAGCCCCCTGGATCATGGCATCGTGGGCCCCCTCCATCATCAGCAAACCGCAGGCCGACGGCTCCACGCTCTTCTCGCTCTACTTCTCCAACAGCGGCACGGGTTCTGGCGTCATTCAGGCTACGTCGCCCTTAGGTCCGTGGACATCACCGCTCAACGCCAATCTGACCGATGGTTTCGACCCGGGTGCCGTTGTCGATGACAATGGCGACGCATGGCTCGCCTACGGCAACGGTACGGGCAAGATTGTCAAGCTGGGAACCGACCTTCACTCCATCGCTGCCGGTCCTGTGCTACCTCCCACTCCCTACCATTTCGAGGCCAACGAACTGAACTTCATCAACGGCACCTACGTATATACCTATAATAACGACTGGAGCGACCACACCCCGTGGAATTATGGCGGCGAGAAGCCCACCGGTTGCAGCATGGTCTATTTCACCAGCAAGACCCCGCTCGATGCAGCCTCATGGACGTATGGAGCCAACTACTTCAAGAACACCGGCGAGAACGGCATGAACTACGGTAACAACCACACCCACCTGCACAAGTACCAGGGCAAGTGGTACCTGTTTTATCAGGCCAACAACCTCGAGGCATCCATCGGCAGCAGCGGCGGATTCCGCAGCATCTATGTCGATGAGATCGAGGTCGACGAGACGAATGTGGTCATCAAGGAGTGCAAGCCCACCTTCGAGGGCGTCAAGGCCATCAAGGACCTCGACCCCTACACCGTCCAGTATGCCGCCACGGCCGCAGCCACACTCGGCATCGTCCATGAGCAAGCCGACGGCGAGGGCCACATGGTTGCCAAGGTGGGCACGCCCAGCACCATAGCCCCCGTTCCTGCTGAGGGCATCATCGAGGTGCGCAACGTTGACTTCAATGGCACATCCAATGAGCTGAAGTGCCTTTTGAAGGGAAATGGCAGCGTCACCTTGCGCCTCGACGACAAAGACGGTGCCGACCTCACCACCGTCAGCAGCACCGCCGATAGTTGGCAGACTCTCCACGCTCCGCTCTCCTCTCTCCTCTCTGGTACCCACACCGTCTACTTCATCCTGAAGGGTGACGTGCTGTTCGACAAGTGGGTGCTCGGCGATGCCTCGCTGACCGGCATCAGCCCATCCACCGTCAGCCCGTCCGCCGTCAGCCGATACTACGACCTGCAGGGGCGCCAGCACTGGCGGCCCGTGCCCGGTCTTAACATTGTCTGCATGAGCAACGGCAGCGTCAGAAAGGTCATTAAACATTAAGAAAAGTAATTCCACAAAAAAGTAAGATTTTAATTCAATTTGTAAGATTTCTGCCCGAAGGGCACTCACAAAACGAAAGATTAAAACAACCGAAACTTGAATAACTAATAAAAAGCAAGAAGTATGATGAATATCGGAGACAAAGCACCAGAAATACTGGGCAAAGACGAACAGGGACGAGACATACGCCTGAGCGACTACAAGGGTAGGAAACTTATTTTATACTTCTATCCGAAAGACAACACAAGTGGCTGTACCAGCGAGGCCTGTAGCCTAAGAGACCATTACAACGAGCTGCAAGGTGCAGGCTATGAGGTAGTGGGGGTAAGCAAGGACTCTGCTGCATCACACCAGAAGTTCAAGGAAAAACATCAATTGCCTTTCCCACTGATTGCCGATGTTGATCACTCGTTACTGGAAGCCATGGGGGCATGGGGCGAGAAGTCTATGTATGGCAAGAAGGTTATGGGCACTATACGTACTACCTTTATAATCAATGAAGAAGGTGTCATAGAGCAGATAATGGCAGGCAAGCAGATTAAGACCAAGGAACATGCTCAACAAATTCTGGACAAATAGATGGAACAGACAGAGCGAATAAAAGAAATGGAGCAGAGGATGAATCGGGCTTCAATGGCAGTCATGGGACTGTCGGCAGCACTCGACCAATTTGAGGCTGCAAAGAATGATATCGACACGCTGAACACTTATTACGGTAGTAGCGAGTGGAAAGAGGACTTCGATGCTGATCAACAAAACCTCTTGCCAAAAGACTTAAAACGAGGTGTGCTATCAGAAGACGGACTGTGGAACTTGCTGGAAGACTATCGTGAATTGAAGAAACGACTGAAAGAACAGGTAAGTACAACTTAAAGGAAGACAATGAAACAACTCTTATTAATCATTGCACTGACACTAACCGCACTCACTGCCAAGGCTCAGACCTATCCGCCCAAAGATAGCCCTGAACTGGAATTTGCCATGCAGCTGAGGGTTAAAATAGACAATGCCTATACGGTTGGAGAGACAGACCACGGACGACGTATCGTCATCCCCATTACAGGAGGGACCTTTGAAGGACCGCTGTTAAAAGGAACCATACTGGCTGGTGGTGCTGACTACCAACTGGCTAATGCTGACGGCACACGCACAGAACTGGAGGCTATCTACAGCATCCGGACTGACGATGACGTCTATATCCACGTACGCAACAAAGGATTGGTCTGCGACGGCAAAGATGAACAAGGCAATCCGTATTACTACTTCAAGGCGGCACCACAATTCGAAGCCCCAAAGAACAGTCGCTATGCATGGCTGAACAACGCTCTCTTTGTCTGTCAACCCGAATGGGTAAAAGACTTCAACGGCATTATACTTAACGTGTGGAAAGTGAAATGATGGGGCAGACAATATCCTATCTGAATGAAGAGAACATTTCACGCAGTGTGGACGGTGTGGAATATCATCCGCTGATACCGTTTTTACCCACAAATGCAAAGGTTCTCTTCCTTGGAAGCTTTCCTCCTCAACGTAAACGGTGGTGCATAGACTTCTATTACCCTAACTTCATCAACGACCACTGGCGCATTGAGGGAGCTGTATTCTTTGCTGACCGTAACCACTTCGTAGATGAAACGGACAAGCGTTTTAAACTGCTTGATATCGTAACGTTCTGCCAGGAAAAAGGCATCGCCTTCTTTGATACCTCTACAGCCATCCGTCGTCTGCAGGACAATGCTTCAGACAAATTTCTTGAGGTAGTGGAGCCTACAGACATCAAAGCCTTGATAACACAGCTGCCACTGTTGCGAGCCATCGTGACAACAGGAGAGAAAGCTACCGAGACCCTATGCACTACCATGAATATCCCCAGCCTGCCCAGGGTCAACTCCTTTGTCCCTATTCCTGATACGTTCAACAAGACGGGGGAACAAGTAGTGCTCTATCGACTCCCATCCTCCTCGCGAGCCTATCCACTGGCTTTCGATAAAAAAGTAGAAGCATACAGGCAGATGTTCAAACAGTATTTTTAGCAAGCAAACGAGAAATGAAGGACTATGCTGATAGTATGTCGCCAGAGCAGGCACGGCTGTTCCACGATGATGTGCTGAACATTGTCAGCCAGATACCTCGTGGACAGGTCACCACCTATGGCATTATTGCTGCCTGGGCTGGCTGGCCCAGTCATTCGCGGATGGTAGGTCGCGTGCTACGCTATTCACCAGAAGCAGCCACCCTACCCTGCCATCGTGTAGTCAACAAGGAAGGGCGTACAGCACCAGGATGGAGTCTTCAGCGCACACTATTAGAGGCAGAAGGCGTGATGTTCAAAGCCAATGGTCATGTAGATATGCAGCAATACCTATGGGAACCCGAAGAAATGAAATAAGCACTATGACAACGGCAAGAGAGATAATAGACTATATGGAGTCGCTGCGTAATGAGGAGCAGCGACAAGTGTTGATGCGCTTCTTCAAGACAGGACCAGGCGAGTATGGTGAGGGGGATGAGTTCTTAGGTCTCAAAGTGCCTCAGACACGCGAGGTAGTGAAAGCAGCAAAAGAAACTCCGCTCAGCGAAGTGCCGGAACTGCTGATGTCACGCTGGCATGAGGTGAGACTATGTGGACTGCTCATCGTGGTAGCACAGTTTGAGAAATTGGCAACAAAGCGTTTGGAGAATGATGCCAAAGCACTTCAAAAGCGCGATGAAATCGTGGAAATGTATCTGAAATATGCTGAACAGGCCAACAACTGGGACTTGGTGGATCTCTCTGCTCCGAAGATTCTTGGACATTGGCTGCTGCTGCCTTCAAACCTTGGAGACAAAATAGGGATTCTCGACTCCTTAGCCGCAAGCTCTTGCCTGTGGCGGCAGCGCATGAGTATGGTCTGCACATGGAAGACATCTCAGCAAGGCGACCCGTCATGGTGCCTGCGCTATGCGGAGAAACACCTGCATCATCCTCACGACCTGATGCACAAGGCTGTTGGCTGGATGCTACGAGAAATGGGCAAGCGTGTATCGGTGAATCTACTTCGCGATTTCCTCTACCAGCATGCCCACGAGATGCCTCGTACTACGCTCCGCTATGCCATCGAGAAGATGACAGAGACGGAACGTAAGGAATGGATGAACAAATGAGTTACAGCACATGATGCAAGAAACAACAAAAAAATTTAGATGCCTGTAACCACAAAACGAGCACCCTTGTCATATTTCAAGTCAAGAACGATGTTATATCCCATAGAGACAGCAAGACGACGAGCCAAAGGTAAACCAATGCCAAGGCTGGGCTCATCGGCTGAAAGACGGACAAATGGTTCAAAGATACGTTCTGCATCAGCAATAGGAATAACAGGACCTTCGTTGCTGATGGATATAGCATAAGTACCATCAACATCAGCATAGCAGTTCATCGACAAGCTACCACCAGTGGCATACTTATCGGCATTGTCAAGCAGACAGTTCAATAGTTCCTGCAACAGCGGACTGAAATTAACCATCACATCATCTGGCACAGAGGTAGTGAACTCCTTGTCTAACGTACGATTCTTGTATATCGAAGAAGGATGCAGATCATAACTGTTCAGAATGGAGCGTGCCACTTCATTTAGTCCAATCTTATCCGGTTTCGGCGTTGGAACATCATCGCCGTAAAGACTGAACAATACGAGCTGATGAATAGAAGTTGCCACATGATAAGCTTCACGACATACATCATCACGTAACTGTATATACTCATCATGGGGTATCTGCCCGTCCTCATCTACTATCAGCTCTGCTGTGTTAATCAGCGTGAGCAGAGGAGCTCGAAGCGCATTGATACAGATTTGCTTCTCTTCCTCGGTGATGCCAGACGCATCTTGAGCGTAGGAATCAAGCACAGGATCCATCAGCGACTCTATACTCTGGGCCGCAGTGAGAATGTCAGTGTATCGCTTGGCACGTTCCTCAGGCTTCAGCAGGAAGTTTGGATTGTTGAAGACACGTGCATAGCTCCTTAATACCCTGATTGGCGACTTCAGTTTTTCCTGTATCGTTCCGACAAAGGCACGACGGATGGCCTCACCTGCTTCTGTGCGACGACGCGCCTCCTGCAACTGAAGGAACTGCTCTTTCAGACGGCGGTTCTTCTTCTGGCGATAGACAAGCAAACCTATGAGCAAACCTATGATAGCCAGTGCCATCAGACCGACAACAAACAACTGTATGCGTCGCATCTCTGCCTTTTCCTGCTCTGCCTGAAACCGGTCAATATCGTTAGACAAATCCAAAATATGCTGTTCCAACGATTCGCGCTCGTCAATATTCTGAAGACTATCCTTTAATTCATAAGCACGATAGGCTTTCTCCCAGGCACCCATCTTCTCAAAAACATTGATACGCAACTCCGTGGCTATCATTGGTACCTCGATGGAGTCACACCAGGCAAGGGCCTGCTGATAGTCCTTCTGCATGAGACTGTGACAAACCATCACCTGTTCAAGGTTTGCAGCATTAAACTGTGCTGGCAGGTGCGTGCGGATACTGTCATACTGAGAGAAATAATTGTAGAAAGAGGAATAGTCGTTCATCTTATTGGCAATAATACACCGATAGCCCAGCACACCACTCTCGTACATCGGATTTTGCAGCATTTGCTGTGGCAGGCTATCAAGACAAGCCATTGCCTCAGCTGGGTGTTTGAAACTGAGCGACTGTGCCAGTGAGAGATAAACATTGAAATATGCCACAGGATCCTTTTCACCATCGATGCCCTGAAGTGCACGCCGGAAATACTTCTCACCCATCTCTGGCTGGCTGCGACCGTTAAAGAAAAAGCCCAGACTCATGTTGGCCATATAGAGATACTGATCCTGATGACGCTCCTTGATGTCTTCGGTAAGGCGGTGAATCTCCGCATAAGCCCTATGGAAACGCTTATGATTTACCTCATATATTACGCGGTTCATCCACGTACGATAGTATGTATTCCAGTCCTGCTGCTGTACCAGATAATTCATAAAGGTTTGATGAGCCTGATAGAAATCTGAGTCGTTGCCACTGACCTGAGCCTCATAAATGCGCTTTAGCATTTCTTCTTTTGCTGAGGACTGTTGCTCATCCACAGTCTTTTTCTGGGCAACCAGGGTTAAACACATCGCAAGCAAAACTACGGTAAAAACGATCTTTTTCATATTTAATATCATCATTATTCTACTTTACTTTAATTAAGTCATCTAAGTCTTCAATAAGTGTTATTTGTAACAAAAACATGATGCAAAAATAAAAAATATCATCGATATCTCCAATAGCAAAGATACCACAAAAGCATGTTTTTGCAAATTCTGAAACAATTTTTGCAGATTCTGAAAGTCAAAATCTAAAAATCCACCTTTTGCTACTCATTAAGGTCACGCATCCAGGAGGTTACGGTCTGTTTCATACGCTGCTTGAAAGCCGAGCTGAAGGTGCTATAGCTTCTGAAACCACTCTCCTGAGCCAGTTGCTGAGCGGTGAAAGAACGCTTTGCGGCAACGGCCTCACGATAGAGCCTGACAAAATGTTCGATGCGCAGATTGTTAATATAGGTATTAAAAGTCATCTGCTGCTGGGTGAAATACTGGTTGAGGTAGTTACGGTTGGTACCGATGATTTTGCAAAAATCATCAAGCCTGATGTCATGTCGCAAATAAAGATGTGTAGCCTCGCAACGCTGTTCTAACAACAGACCGATGTTAGAGGTTATCACAGTGGACAATGCCATCGCAGACATGGGTGCTAACTCTTCATAGCTGGTCACCTGACTACTGGTGTCGTCAAGCGTCTGGAGCGTCTCCACTCGCCAAAGCAGCAAACAAATAAGCACGATGTCGTTTACCTGAACGAAATAAGCAAAAAAGCTGTCATTACCGGAAATGATGTAGAAATCAAGTATCAGCATGCAGACAATTATGGCCACAAGACTCTGCCACACCTCCTTATGCTCCAAATCTGCGTAATTTTCACGCAACCAACGGCTATACTGCCTAACGGCATATAACATCGCAATTACAAATGCAATGCCAAACAATAAGAAATAGGCTTTCAGCCATGGTAAAAGGACATAAGTACGGAAGGAAATACTCACCACAATGATGACAAAAACGGGTATCATCATCACAGCTATATGCCAAGTCGGGCGACGACGGTCTTGCAACATGGCCAAGAGCATAACCATCATAACAGGTAGTAGCACCAGACTGTCTAATCCTACTCCCACATAAAAAGCTATATATGGGTCGCTAATCACTTGGTAAATGGTTAATAGCAACCACCAGACATGACCCACTGCCATCAATGCAAAGAATAGTACCACCCATCGACGAAGACGTAAAGGTGGGGTAATCTCTGGTGCGAAAGCATTGCCACGACGGAACTGCAGATAAATACATGCAACGACAGACAAGAATGTTACCCCTCCGTATAACATCACGTAAAGTAAGTCATTATATAATTGCTGTTCTTCGTACATTTGTGGGGGCCAGATAATGCTTTTTTACTATTAAACTTATGCAAAAGTATGTAAATCTTTTTACATAGCCAAACAAAACATCGTTTTTCTTCTATCGGATTCATTCAATAGCAAGTCATGCCAATTGGGTTGAGTCCATATATATTATATATAATGGACGCGCGTACACGAAAAGTATATTTGTACGAAGTATATCGCGCCTCAACAAAGAAAAACACTTTTCTTTGTTTTCTCTGAGATAAGCATTGCAAGGGGGAAAAGCAGCCTGCAAACGGGGTATAAGGTGCATGGAAGCGGGGAGAAAGGTATATTAAGCAGCTTTGTAACCGCCTGCCCGCATGAATTAGGGCGGGCGCCCTTACATCGTGGAGCACCCGCCCGTTTATGCTGGAGCGGACGGCAGAACCCGACTTTTATACCTTGGCAACTCTATCGCACCATCAGTGATCAGTAGAAACTTTTCATGTTGCAAACATAGTAACTATGCCCCAGCTTTGGGGGAAAATAAAGACGGCACAAATCCATCCTTTTGAGATGACTAGTGCCGGCTTTATGAGTAGAGGATAAAAGTGTTTACTTCACCACCACTTTCTTGCCACCAATGATGTTGATGCCCTTCTGCGGAGCAGCGAGCCGCTGGCCGTGCAGGTTATAGATGGGCGTGTTGTTGCTAATATCTGTAATTACTTCATCAATGCCAGTCGTGTCATCCCAGCTAAAACCATATATTTTTAGCGCGCTGTTCTCCCCTGCACTATTAGCAACCGAGGCACTAAAGCTACTAGCATAAATGTATATATAGGTAGGCTCGGTGACATTATATGGGAACTTAGCCTCTGTCTTGCCTGTCAGCATCATTTCGTAAGGCTCGTTGCTACCTACTTTCACTTTCAGCATCATACTACCTACGGTCTGGGCATTCACCGTAATAGTTCCCTTGCCGGCTGCTACTTTGAAGACAATACCCGTAAAGTGGTTCTTAAAATCTTCGCCAAAGATGTCCTTACCCTCAATGTCGTCGTCAGCCGTAGGATTGGTAATCTCGATGCAGCCCTCGACGGCATTGTAACTACCACTACTACTGGCTATGTTGTAGAAGACGTTGCCAACCACGTTACCATCCAAGTTGGTATTACCATCTATGCCACCGTCACTGCCAAAGTCCTGTTTGCCCGTGTCTGAAGCAGTAATATCCGTAGAAGGAGGAGTGACAGGAGTCGTCGACGAGTCTTCCCACTCCAAGGTATAGACAGTAGCCTTTCCGTCACAGGTGATAGTCACTTTTGTGATATTGTCATTGCTATCTTTCTCATAAGTATAATTATAAACGGAAACTTTTCCTGATTTACTGTAATTTGTCTGTCCAATAAGCTGTTGTGGGAGTTTGCCGATATAGGGGTAGAATGCTATTGACTCATAAATATCGTCACTAATATCAAAGGTCGGTTTTCCAAAACACATTCCAAACAAAGCGAGCGTAACAGGTTCAGCTGTCATTCCATTTTGTGTAAATGTAGCATTATACATCTCCTTTTCCGTATTTGTTGATGTGTTTAAACTACCATAAGAAATGTTAGAAGGACTTCCATTATCCCACTCAATTTTTGCATATTTATTATTTGTACTACCATCAGTGACAATAGTAAATTTTCTCAGTTGGTCGGAAGCATCATATTCGAAAATACGAGTTCCCGTCACTCCTTCACTTTCCAGATTCATCGGAGCTGTAGAAACTTTACCATTGACAAAATGGTATTCATGCTTAAACGAGTTATCGTAAACGATAGAAATAACATCGTTGTCGTATTTGTAATTACCAACTTTAGTACGTGTGCCATTAGAGTATACTAAATTGACAATTCTCCCTTTGTCATCATAACTCATATCTGTCCGTTCAAGGTCATAGCCTTCACGCTGTCTGGTAATGGCTATAAGCCGCTTTGTTCCGACGTTTGGCTCAGGCATGGATGTATCGACGGTATATCCTGCTTTTGAAAAAGATTGATCAAATACAACTTTCTTTATTTTCCGAGCTTGTGGGTATTGAATACCATAACCTACTGTTTCATACTCACCTAGCCATTTTGCACCGTTATCAATCTGGAAAACATTATCTCCTTCTGGCAACTCACCGTATTTAAACGTCAGAATACCGTTTTCGGTGTCTAATACTGCATAACCTTGTTCCTCGGCCCATCCCGTTAAAGGGAAGACTATTGCGATTACAAATAATATAACGAATTGTAACGTTTGTTTCATTTCAATTCTTTAAGTTAATTAGAAAAAGGCGTGTACCATTCGCAACTAATATCTACCTCAAGTTACCTGCAAGCGACCTTCTATATATATAAGTGCGTAGAAGTTCGCGCTTAGACACGAACTTCTACGCATCTTGTCCTCATATAGAATATTTGCAGGTATTCGAGGTAGAAGAACAAGAGCTAAAAGCTCAATATCTATTTATAAGTACGAACAGAAACGCTGATCTGTAAGTTTGTAATATTTATAATGTGTATCCTGCCACCGTCAGAGCGATGGAGACGAGAGATCAGAACAAGTCCGCATGCGTGCCCGTATCTACTAATATCAACCTCAACTGATTGTTATCCTGTTGCCAGATGAGCAACCAGTTTGGCTGGATATGACATTCCCAACAGCCCTTGTATTTGCCTTGTAATTTGTGCGGCAGATATTGGGGTGGCAGTTCGCCTTTCTCTTGCAGAATGTCAAGTACATCCATGAAAGCCTGAATATCCAAGCCACGTCGGACACACAATTTCAGTGATTTCTTGAACTGACCTGTATAAATAACCTCATACATGACATCAGCCAAATATTTGTTTCACCAAATCCTTTGAATCCTTGGCGTGGAACACATTACCACTACGAATGTCATCCAATCCTTTCTCTATACCGCTTTTTCGAGGCACATGAACTGTCCAGCCCATTTTCTTTGAAATAGTACGCAGAAAACTAATATCGCTATTTGGCAGTGTTAACTGAACCTTTTCAGATGATGTATGCATAAGTTATTCCTTTTATTGTAAACATTAAGGTAGTGAAGGCTCAATGTGAGCCCCACTACCTTATTAGTATTATTAGTCTGCCAGCTTGGCCTTGATCATCTCGCGGTTCAGGC
>JAFPED010000044.1 GCA_017423565.1 Prevotella sp.
CATGGGAAAGTTTATCCATCCTTTTGCCGACATCGGGTTCAAGTACTGAAGCATATGGATACATTGAGCAGAATGCCGGGGGCTGCCCAGAATGCCGTGTTCCGGCGGTTGGAGGAGATAGCCGAAGTAAGCGCCATGACCAAGGATGAGCGTATCAAGTACGACCATGCCATGAAGGTCTATCGTGACACGCTGAATGCCTATAACGGTGCTTTGCAGGATGGACTGCAGCAAGGTCTTGAGCAAGGCCGTGCAGGAGGAATTCAACAGGAAAAATGGTAACGATGCGTCGGCTTCAAATGATGGGTCTAACAGCAGAACAAATAGCTCAGGCTGTTGGACTAAGCGTTGACGAAGTAAAGAAGCTGTTATGAGCCAGTATTATAAAAACGAGTTTAAACAAATATATAATGTATCACTAAAACCGATAAAGAAACAGACAGGAAATAAAGAACATTAAGAGGGAGCCGTCGGCACCAGGTGCTGAACCCCCTATAGGGATTATCAGACAACAATTTATTATTAACCAATGAATTGTGCGTCGCTGTCCCGTTCGAAGTCTTTTTAAGATAACTTGAGCTTTCTGCTCTTGTCTCTCTCATATCGAAACCGCCAAAATTCGCAACTGAGAGCAAGCAGTTCAGGAAGTTCACGTCCGTAAGGGGGCGTGAACTGTTCTTGCTTGTTTAGTTGCATGGTTACTTGGCGGTGCCAGATATGAGAATAAGCATCGGATGGTTGCACGCCTTTTCTTATTCTTTAAAACAAGTACAAATGAAAAAGAGTTTACTTACTATTTTAGTGATTCTTACATGCTTTGCTCAAAATACGTGGGCACAGCAGGCAGGTGATGTGGTTTATGCTACGACCATTGAAGGAGTAATATTGAAAATGAAATACCATACAGAAATTGAAAATTTGGAAGGCTGGTGGGTCGATATGCTTCAAGACGCTTCAATAGAAGGTACCGTAACAATTCCAAGTGTCGTCGAAGGACATCCGGTTACTGCCTTAGACGGAATTGCTTTTGCAAATTGTGAGAAAATAACCCAGGTGGTTATACCCAGCACTGTAACAAGCATAGGACAAGGTGCATTTCAGTACTGCAAAAGCTTGAAAGATATCATCATTCCAAATGGTGTGAAAAAATTACCTCGTAGTTTATTCCAAGGCTGTGAATCTTTGGAATCCTTTGTGCTTCCCAGTAGCGTGACCCAAATAGAAGGTGGTATGTTCCAATATTGCACAAGCTTGGTCTCTTTATCAGTAGAAGAAGGAAATACTACCTTCGAATCGCCTAACAACAGCAATGCAATTATTACTAAAAGTGGGCTTTTAAGTTGTGGCTGCCAAACAACAGTGATTCCTGAAGAAGTGACAATTATTGGTGAAGAAGCGTTTATGGGCTGTCCTTTTGAGGCATTTGAAATTCCAAGTGGCGTTACAGACATCAGAAGATATGCTTTCTCGTATTGTCGAAATTTGAAAACCATCACAATACCGGCAAGTGTTAATTCCATTGGTTTCTCGGTTTGGTACCCTGGAGCTGCTTTTAATGGTTGTGAAGCATTGACAACAGTCAACTCGTATATTGAAGAGCCTTTTGAGTTAGACGCATCTGATTTCCAGGTTTATGATCCAGAAACACAATCATATTCGTTCACTACCGCCACGCTTTATGTTCCTCGCGGAACAAAGGCGAAATACGAAGCCCTATCACCTTGGAACAAATTCCAGTCGATAGTGGAGATGGGCGAATCAGTGGAACCCATCGAACTGAATCCTATTGACAATGAAACGACTATAGACTTGGCAGCAGAAGAGAGCACCGAAAACGTTGTTGCCAATAACGTCTATTACAATCTCAGTGGTGATGATGGCTACGAACCGACGGAAGACTGCATCGTCATCAATACAACAACCGACATGACTCTGGTGGATGGCGAACCAGGCAGCGAGACTGTGAAGGAAAACTTCAATGGCTTGATTTTCCAGGTAAACGGCAAGGGCGTGATAGCATTAGATTGCCAGACGCTGGGTACGAATGTGTTGAACGTGAAGGTAGGCAGCGAGGATGCGACAACTGTCAGCAAGGATGAGCGGGGAATCGTGGAGGTAGCCTACGACGTGACGGAGCCTACCTGTGTCTATGTCTATGCCACATCGGCTGGAGGCGCAGCACCGCGTCGCGTAGCAGCCTCAGAGAATTGCATCAAGCTGTGGTCGCTCAGCGTAAAGCCCGGAGCAACGCTGGGCATTGGCTCCGTGAAGCCTTCGGCTCTGGCCACTAACCATTACTACACCATCGACGGCCGCCAGCTGCAAGATGTACCTGCAGAGAAAGGCGTATATATCGTCAATGGCAGAAAGGTGGTGGTGAAGTAACACTACACCGCGTCAAACAATGCAAAGCGGCACAAGGCAAAAAACATGCCTTGTGCCGCTTAAACGTAATTTCTGCTGAAAAGTTTGTTATTTCCTTTGCTGTTTCATAAATATTATCTAACTTTGCAGCATGGGAAAGTTTATTAATCCTTTTACCGACATCGGGTTCAAACGCATCTTCGGACAGGAGTTCTCCAAGCCTCTGCTGCTGGACTTCCTGAACAACCTGCTGAAAGGTGAGCGCCATATTACCGACCTGCAACTGCTTGACAAGGAGCAGGCAGCAGACTATGACGGTGACCGTTCGCCCATCTACGACGTGTATTGCAAGACGGACACGGGTGAGGAAATCATTGTAGAGATGCAGAACCGCAACCAGCCTCATTTTAAGGAGCGGACGCTCTACTATGCCTCAGAGTCTATAGTCAGGCAGGGAGAACGCGGCATGGCGTGGGACTACGGCCTCAAGGCCGTCTATCTTGTGGCTTTTACCAATTTCTGGATGGAAGGTGAGCAGGCATTCCGTACTGACGTTGGACTGACAAACCTGAAGACTGGCGAGCTGTTTTGTGACAAGCTTCGTCTGATTTACCTGCAGCTGCCTTGTTTCGAGAAGGAGGCAGACGACTGTCAGGATGATTTTGAACGTTGGATTTATGTACTGAAGAATATGGATACATTGAACAGATTGCCGTGGGCAGCCCAGAATGCCGTGTTCCGGCGGTTGGAGGAGATAGCCGAAGTAAGTGCCATGACCAGGGACGAGCGCATTAAGTACGACCATGCCCTGAAGGTCTATCGTGATACGCTGAATGCCTATAATGGAGCAGTGCAGGACGGACTGCAGCAAGGACTTGAGCAAGGGCTTGAGCAAGGGCTTGAGCAAGGTCGTGCAGAAGGACTTGAGCAAGGTCTTCAGCAAGGGGAATTAAACAAGGCATTAGACATTGCCCGTAGCCTGAAGTCGATGGGACTAAGCCTCACGGATATAGAAAAGGCCACAGGACTGACGGAAGAACAAATCGAAAATTTGTAGATCGTAATATGAACATACATCGTAAAACCCTTTAAACCAATTACTGCCTATGGGCAAATAATCAAAGACAAAAAGACATATAGATAAGAAGCGTCCGCTTGAATCTTGTATTATTATTAGCTATCTTTGCAATCGAAACGTTTCAAATTACACAATTATGAATGTAGTCATCAACAGCAACCTCTATAGACAGGCCTCAGAATATGCAAAAGCTCAAGGACTGAACCTTACAACGGTCATAGAGAATTTTCTTGTTCGTTTTGTTGGGCAAGACAAGGCTTCATCTTCTGAACAGGTGGTGCCAGACGTGGTGCAAAGTTTACTTGGTGCTGGAGATCCGATCTCTGACGAAGATTTAAATGCACGCAAAGCCTATCAACAATATTTGGAAGGGAAATATAAATGACGCGACTCTTTCTTGATACAAACATTGTGGTTGATGTTTTGGCACGGCGTGATCCGTTTTGTTATGATGCCGTAAGGATTTTCACTATGGCTTACAACAAACAGATACAACTTGTAGTTTCGCCAATAACCTTTTCTACAGCTTCTTTTCTTCTTCGGAAACATGGTTCTGAGGGTGTACGAAATCTATTATCGAACTTTAGACAATTGTGTCGCATTGCTACAACAAATGAGCAAACGGTGGATGACTCATTAGCTTCACAATTTAGTGACTTTGAAGACGCTTTGCAATATTATACGGCACTTCGAGCAAACGCGGATGCAATCATTACACGTAATGGCAAGGACTTTAAGGCATCCAAACTCCCAGTAATGACTGCAACTGAATACCTTGCCTCATTACAATAATATTTTTATATGACATCACAACCAGTAAGCTTTGAACTGGTGGGTGACACGCTGGTCCTCAGGAGGTAGTGTCATGTAGTCACCATACGTATGGCGCAGGTGGTCGTCGTATCCACACATTACTTTATAAGTACGGTCCTCGAACGGCATGTCAATCATCTCCTTCATGTCTTCGGCAGGGAAGCAGCCACGTATGGATGGTCCTGCCTCGGTCATGTTGCATAGGGTGTTGGTAGGTTCACGTTGTACAATGAGATGGTTGATGCAACGGTTGATCATGCCCACGGTAATGGGCAGGTAGCGATAACAGACGTAAGCCAGTCGCGAACGTAGTGGGTTTGAGTGAGAAATCTTACAACGACGAATCTTATATAACAAGTGTTTCAGTTGGAAGATACGTTCGCGCTCTTTCTGGTTGTCGGTCACGTAGTCGATGGGGAAGACATCGATAAAGACACCTATCTCGTAACCTTCTGTCTCTGTCTCAACCATGAGTGTGCGTTGGTCAATGACTTTGGCGAAGGTGTAGTAATAGGTTTGAGATTTGAGATTTGAGGTTTGAGGTGATAAGACTGTATATTTTTCTGTTGGGTCTTTATATGTTCTGATGAATTGCTCGTAATCCTTTCGTGGCATGTAGATGTCGATGTCATCGTCCCAGGGAATGTAGCCTTTGTGACGTATGGCACCGATGAGTGTGCCGCTGCTAAGCGAGTAGCGTAAGCCGTTGGCTTGGCAGAATCGATGAACATCGTCCATGATGCCCATCTGGATGCTTCGTAGCTCGTGAATATCAGTTATTGGCTTCATTCCACAACCCTCCATACTCGTATGCCGGTATGCTTAGACTGCCGCATCTCGTATTCATAAAACGTCTCCTGACTCATCACCACCTTCTTATAGAGGCTGGAGGCATGCATCAGGTGCAGGCGTCCGTCTTTCCAGAAAGCGATGGCAATATGGCGTGTGTCCAGTCCATCCTTGTCGGTCAGCATGGCTACGATGTCTCCATCGTGAATGACGCCTAAAGGTGTTGACTGATGCCAGTTCAGGTTTTCCTTGGGGACATAGCGATATTGTCTGCCGTTGGTCTCGTCCTCGTAAGCTTTGATGACGGGTACAAACTCCGGATGGTTTTTCAGTTGTTTATACAGATCCGGATGCTTTGACATGTAGTTGATGTTAATGGTCTGTGTGGCAGCGAAAGGTTTGCCTTGCATACTTATCTCCTTGACGATGCCCATGGCTACATTATCGTCGCCCCACCAGGTGAAGTAGTGAAGTCGTGAGGTGTAGTCCTCCATCTTTCCCTGACGGTAGCGTATGCGCATGAGGTTATTGCAGAAGTCGTCGAAGGTTCGCTTGTCCTGGATGTCACACAAGGTAAGGGCCGTCACTGTCTCCACGAAGGTGGTACAGTCCAACTCACGAAGGTTGACAATGAGGTGTTCCTTGTCGCCCAGCTCCAGTGTATGTCCTACGTATGGCAGTCCGAGGAATTTCTTTCCGAAATAGAGCATGCGGCTTTCGAGTGTCTTACGGTTCTTCTTTGCATCCTTGAGCAGTTTCACCACCAAGGCACTGTCTTCCTTTGTGTATTCTCGTTCGTAGTTGAACGGCTCGACGGGCTCGTTGGGTTCAACGGCTTTGGGTTTCTGGGCTCCACAGCCCAATGTCAGCAGCCAACACATAAACAATAAAATATAATGTCTCATTTTCATCCGATTTCAGTAATACGCTGCAAAATTACAAATAATTCCCCAATCTCTGTTCTTTATTGGCAATTATTTATTATTTTGAGGCTTCGCCTCGCGCTCGACGCTTGCGGCGCTTATTCGTGCAAAGCGAGTCTTAAGAAAGTCCTCACGCTTGAGAAAACTCAAATAAAATTTGGTTTTCTTCTCACTTAATCGTACCTTTGCCACGTGATGAGAAATGAGAACCTGAAAGAAAAGACAGCAAAGGGACTGTTCTGGGGTGCACTAAACAGTGGTGCAACCCAAGTGCTGAGTCTGCTGTTAGGCATCTTTTTGGCTCGTCTGCTGTCTCCAGACGACTATGGCATTGTAGGTATTCTCGCCATTTTCATTGCCATTGCCGGCAACCTGCAGAGCAGTGGTTTCACACAAGGCTTGATTAACCTGAAGGCTCCGACGAGGCGTGACTATAGTGCTGTGTTCTGGTTTAACATCATTGCCAGTTTCAGCATCTATACCATTCTGTTCTTCTCTGCTCCCCTCATTGCCGACTATTTCCATCAGCCTGCGTTGCTGAAGCTGTCGCGACTGATATTCTTAGGGTTTGTCATTTCTTCGTTCGGTATTGCCCCCAGCGCGTATATGTATAAGAACATGATGAACCGCGAGAATGCCATCATAGCCATTGCTGCATCGCTGATTTCCGGTTTGACGGGTATTGCCTTGGCCTATTGTGGCTATGGCTATTGGAGTCTGGCATGGCAGCAGCTTACATACGTAGCCGTAACAACGGTGTCACGTTACTACTGCACTCGGTTCTGTCCGATGTTTGACTTTGACTTCAGTCCCATTAAAAAGATGTTCGGCTTCAGTGTGAAGATTCTACTGACCAACATCATCAATACTGTGAGTACCAATGTACTGACATTTATCTTTGGCCGACTATATCCTATTAGTCAGGTAGGAAACTTCTATCAGGCATTCAAGTGGGACACTATGGCATCTGGTGTGGTGTCAGGTGCCGTGGCACAGGTGGCTCAGCCCGTTATGGTAGATATCCGTGAGGATAATGAGCGTGAAGTAAGGGTGTTTCGTAAGATGACGCGTGTGACGGCCATGTTCTCCTTTGCTGTCATGTTCGGCCTTGCCTTGGTGGCCAAGGAGTTCATTCATGTGACGATAGGTGAGAAATGGGCCGACTGTGTGCCGTTGTTGCAGATATTGTGTGTAAGTGGTGCTTTCATGCCTTTCTATACTTTATATCAGAACCTGACCATCAGCAAGGGCCGTTCCGACCTTTACTTCTGGTGTACCACTGCACTTATTGTGTTACAGATAGGGTTGGTGGCTTTGTTTCATGAGTCAGGCATGCAGTGGATTGTAGTCGGTTATACGACGATAACCATACTTTGGCTGTTGGTATGGCAGTTTGTTGCCAACCGTCTTATAGGTTTACGCCTGTTGGACATGCTGAAAGACGTGGCTCCCTTCTGTCTGCTCGCTCTTCTGGTGATGGTGGTTACCTATGCCGCTACGCAGTTCATCACGTCGTATGTGCTGTTGCTCATTTGTCGTGTCCTTATGGCTGTGGTGCTCTATTATCTAGCATTGAAACTGCTACGCGTAAAGATACTGAGCGAGTGTGAGGAGTTTTTCCTCCGTCGGTTCATGAAAAAAGACGCACCTTAACCTCATACATCTTTCTGAGACAGCGGTAGAGGATGCTTGCTACAGGCATGGGGCAGTTGCTGCGCATGATGTTAGCCATGAGCCGGGTAGCGAGATGCTGGCAGCTGACGTTGAGTGTCTGATTGACTAACGTCATGTCGATGTCGTTGTTGCGTGCAACTCTCAGTGTGCTGATGTAGCCCAGTTCCAGTGCATAGCGGTATTTGTTTTCCTTGTCATATTCTCGATAGTATTCGTTGACCAGCGCATTGGCTTTCAGCAGCGAGCGTTTTGCCTTATCGGACATGACAACATTGGTAAAGGACTCGGCGCTGTCATCACGATAGTGATAAACCACACTGTTCACCGTGTCACGAGAAGCATGAAGATAGAGTCGTGGGACGATGGCCCAGTCTTCTGCATAGTCGATGCCCGGTACAGGCAGTATCTGGTATCGGGAATAGACGTCTCTTTTGTAGAGTCGTGCCCATACCATGCTGAGCACGATGTTCTGGCAGAGCAGCAGCTTCAGGAATGCTGTCTTTGAACCGATGAAAGGCCGGTGGCTTTCAGTGAGTTGCCCTTGGCGTATCATGCTATATCCGCCGTCAATGATGTCGGCACCACTCTGCTGTGCCTTAGTGGCTAAGAGCTCAACGGCCTGTAGCGGCAACTCGTCATCGCTGTCAACGTGCATGAGATAGTCGCCGGTGGCTGCCTTCAGGGCTGTCAGTCGTGCTGCACCTAATCCCTTGTTGACGTCATGACGTAGGATGGTAACCTGTGACTGACGTTCTGGGAATTGTTGCAGCACATCCTTCAATATTTCAATGCTGTGGTCTGGCGTACGGTCGTCAACGAAGATATATTCCAGGTCTTCGTATGTCTGACTGAACAACGACTCGGCACAACGGGCGATATAACGCTCTACGCCATAGATGGGGACGAGAATGGAAATCTTCATTTCAGTTAACTCCTGCTATTAATCACTGAGTAAGGTACGACACGATGAGCCATCCGTTCCATATCCAGAGCCAAAGGGTGAGCAGCGTAGCCAGCAGGCGCAGGCATAGATGACGCAGGCCTTTCTGATGGTGATGGAAGATGAAACCAATGACAACAGGAACGATGAATGCCCAATGTGCAGCCATGATATAGACCTCGTTGAGTCCGAAACCTAATCCTAAGTAGAGTGCGAGGTCGAAGGCCATGCACGACAGACACATCCATAGGAACCGGTTTCGACGTCCCATCCAGATGCCTATGGCAAACAAGAGTACGATGATAGCTTCGACCATGTAGTTAATCCATGAGCGATAGCTGATAAAGACTGGTCGTGAGCGTAGTGTGTCCTGCAGCAGATAGTCCTCGTGCAGCTGTATGGTCTCGCCGAAGAGGTTGTCAACCATGCTGTCCCATCGAGGCGTGGTCATGTCTGTCCATGCCCCAAAGCCGTCCTTGCTGATGGGCTTACCCTTGTGCGCGTTCCATGGGTCTTTCATGTTACGCTCATGCACCTCCCAAAGGTAGTGCTGATAACGTCGCCGCGCCTCTAAGGCAATGGATGCAGAGTCATAGAGTGTCGTCGTTGTGTCGGCTACCGCTTTGGTGAATGCTCTTAGCTCCGCTGCACTCTGTGCCCTGCGCTTGGCAGCCTTCTGTTGTTCACGTGGCAGGATGTAGGTGTTCTGCTGCCACTGGGCAAAAGCCCATATCGCCGCTACTGGTATGATGACTCCCAGCACGAGGTAGGCAGGGCGGAAGAACCGTTTGCCATTGGTGAAGAGTGCCATGAGCAGTGTCTTTACGCCATTGCTCATTGTTACGCCAGCCGTTAGGAGGAAGAGAACGACCGTTTGCAGAATGGTGAACGACTTGCCCACTTGCATCTTTTTTCCTGCCAGATACATGGTAAGTGCCAGGAGCGTCATTGACGGAGCGAAGTGGTCAGGCACGATATATGTCAGCGTGAGGTATCCAAACGAGAATGTCAGGTAGCTCAATAGTGTGGCGTCTATGTTCTTCATGCCAATGACCTCGCGCATGGTGCGACGTATGAAGACAAACGAGTAGAGCGTCATCAGCATTAGCAGCACAGCCATGATGACGGGTGCCATGTTCAGACCCGTCCATGAATAGAGCAGGCTGTTGAGTTGTGTCAGTGGCCACAGCAGGTCTGCCAGCAGTGGGTGCCGATGGACGAAGAATGCCAGATGCCATTGCGTCATGGTACTATAGATGAGTGCATCGAACCCGGATACACGGAAATGGTCGTAGAAGTCTGATGTCTTCTGCGTATGCATGAAGATGTCGGCATATTTGTCGATGATGAGGTAGTTGAGCCATGTGAAGTATGCCATGAGGGGTGTGGAAACCAGCCATTCCCTTGGACTGATGATGAGTAGTCGGAAAATCTTGAAAATCGTTTTCATTGATTGGAGTTTTTATATGATGCGTTTCATTATTTTATGTATGAGCCATGCTAACAGTAGCGAAATAGCAGTCATCAGAACGAGCGTGAGCCAGTAACCCAGGTCGTAGGGACGAAGGTATTTCAGTACGAAGTTTACATGTATGAGGTAGAGTTCCAGACTCACTGTTCCTACGAAAGCCAGTGCCTTCAGCAGCCATGCCGGCATGTGGTTGAAGACCTTGCAGAGCAACAGCAGTGCCGAGATGCTCAGCGGGATATATACCATGCGTTCGAGGAATAGCGGGAACCGTCCGCGTAAACCATTCTCGAAGTTGACACATACGCCCAGGCTCAGCACAAAGACGATGAGCAGCAGCCATAGGGTGTCGGCAGACAGCTGACGCTCTTCTTTGACGCTTTGTCCGATGTTGATGCCTAAGAGGAAGATTGGTATTCGGCTAAACAGAATCTCCAGATGTCCCAATGATGTGTTGAGTGGTTTCCAGTATTGCAGCAACACACAGAAGACACATGCCACAACAGGCATCCATCGCCACACGTCGTGCCGCTCTATCAGTCGCATGTAGAATGGTGCACCGATGTAGAACGCCAGTATCATCGGTATGAACCAGAACTCATCGACAAAGCCACTCCATAGTCGCCAGCCAATGAGAATGTTACCAATGGTTTGCCACACGGTGAACTTTCCCTCTATACATAATGGAACGTAATAGAGACTGGAGAGCAAGAGCCATGTAGGGTAGATGCGTGAGAGACGGCGCGTATAGAAAATCTTTAAGTCTGGGACCTTCCTATATGCATACCATAGTCCGATGCCACTAAGGAAGAGGAACATATCGACTCCTACATTACCACAGCGGTTAATACAAAACCACAGGGTGTCATGACGTGAGAAACCCACATGGAACATCATGACGACGAGCATGGAGATGCCCATCAGCTCACTGCGGAATCGGCTCAGGTCATGTATCTCTATTGGTTTCATAGTTTGGGCTTGGGCATTTTGTTGATAATCATCATGACAATCCACGACACCACGAACGATGCAATGATGTAAAGTAACAGTCCTGTATAGACATCGCCACGATGAGAGATGGGAATGAATATTTTACGGAGTGTGGGGTGTGCCACGAACATGGCAGCAGAGATGCCTCCTGTCCATACGAGCCACTCGAGCACTCTCGCAGGTGTCAGCTTGACGATGGCAATGACGGCAGCAATGACAGCAATGGGAGCCCAAAGCCACAGATAAGCATTCAGCGAGAGGAAAAACATGAGTATTATTGCCACCAATGCGATGACAGCCCATTGCCACTTTTTCAGTTGACTAATGTCAGGTGGGCAGAAACGTGCTGTCAGCACACCCAGACCAAAAGGTAACAAGCCACATAGGCAGTTGTAACGCAGTCGCATCAGCGTGACGGTATCGTCGATGAACATGCCTTGTATGACACAGCATATAATAATCAGTGTCAGCACGTTACTCCAGTGCCGACGGTAGATGAACAATCGATAGACAATGTAAAGCTGCATCATCAGACCAAAGAACCAGAAAGGTCCCGGCCAGATAATCTTGTCTGGCTGTGGCATCAGGTTATTGACCATCAGTAACTGAGCCACCACGTCAGAGAAAGCATAATGGTGAGGGCCTGACGTCATGAAATCAACCATAAGGAAGAGCACATAACCAACAATCATGATGCGGAAGAGTTTGAGGTAGTGATATCTTACCCAGCCCATCCAAGGCAGCCCCTTCTCTTCTTGTAAGGCGTCGGGGGAGGCTTTCTCATATTTCATTACTAACCCATAGCCGCTGAGGAAGAGGAAGACAGGCACGCCGTAGTGTCCGAAATACGATAGCAGATGTACTGGCAGGTTCCAGTCAGGATGTGTCAGTGCTTCTATCAGCCGGCTGTTGTTGAGGCTGGAGAACGTGTATTCATTCTCTTTCACAGCCAGGCGCAACCAGTGGCAGTAGTTATGCAGCATGATGGCCAGTATGGCGATGCCACGTAGTGCAGAACATTCCTTTCGTGTAAGCATTATTGTAAGTCGTTATAATTCACTTGGTTCTTCAGCATCCTTGGGCGTTTGCTGTTATACTGAGGTGACAACAAGTCGTAGTCCGACCGATAGTCCTTCGTATAGATGCCAGCCAACGAGAGTAGTATGTGTGGCAGGTTGTCTGTCATGAATGGTCGTTGACGTGCAGCACGTACCGCATTGTATATCTCTGGGTGTAGCTCACGGTTTTTGTTCGAACACCATATCCAGAAGGGTATCTCGAACTCTTCGCGTGCCAGTCGTCGGTCAATGCGTGTGGAGTGAAGTCGTCCATGGAACAGCATGGGTGGGTTGAAACACTCCTCACCATGGTCAGGCATATAAATGACCACCGCATCTTCCTGCTCGTAACGCCCTATGATGGCATCGACCACAGAATCGTTATAGGCTGTGGCATTGTCGTATTCACACAGACACTGTAGTTGTGCACCGTCCAAGTCAGGACGGTTATAGTCTTTGGGATAGAATTTCGTCCTGTTCTTGGGATAGCGTGCCACGTAATCCACATGCTGACCCATGAGATGATAGATGGTGAGAATGCCCTTCCGACCTTCTCCAAGGGTAGGAGAAGGGAGCGTCAGCAATCCTTCGTCGTGTCTGAACAGCTGATGGTTACGCTCGTCGAACATCAGTGCACTCTGTTCGGGGTTGTTCAGGAAGAAACCTCCACTGAAGTCATACACCTTCTCTGAGGGCTTTGACATAAACTGATTGGTGAAGAACGACACATGGTAGCCAGCCTTACGGAACACCTCTGGGAAGAGCGGGGCGTCGCACCAGTCACCAGGGTCGCCAATGGCATGTAGTGACAGGAAATGTTTGAAGGAGAAGCTGGTAAGGTTCCAGCATGACACGACATCTGTAAAGACAACCAGTGAACTGTCCTTTGAGCGCTCAAGTTGTCGTGGGGCAGTGGCTTTGTCGTAACCATAGAGTTGTGAGTGGGAGCGGTTATAGCTCTCGCCTATGATGAGTACGATGTTAGGTGTGCGGAAGGTACAGCTGTCTATCGCAATACCTTGACGTGCCACATCTAACTGGTCTATCTGTTTGCCGGCCAGGTGGTTGGCATAAATACTGAAGACCATTCGATAAACAGGTAAGTAGAGTGTCGCAGCATCACGCCGTGTCAGTTCGTGCTCGACATCACCTATGGTGTCGTAACTGAATAGGCGTGCCATCGACACTTTGTTCTGTCGCACCTCTGTAAAGCTCCATATCAGTGCTGCCAGGGCTATTGGGCCCAGTAGCGTATAGTAATTATAGTGATTATAGTGATTAGAGATTTTATAGTTCTTTTTAATCTTGTAAGCTAACAAGGAACATCCTATGTGTATCACAAATACCAGCAGCACCCATCCTACCTTAGTAGTCAGTAGGTCCCATCCTACGTATGAATGGAAGAACTCTGTTGTCTCCCTGCCGTCAGTCTCTTCTGCCAACATCAGCATGGTGGGCGTAAGAGTCGATTCGAAACGAACATAGCAGAACATGTCAATCAAGGCAATGGCATAGAGTACGATAGCGATGACCCAACGAATCCAGCGCCGTGCTTTCTCTGGAATCCACATGAGTAGGAAGCAGAGAACATAAAGGTCGAAGAACAGCTCCGGTGCAGACAGCTCATACGGCTTAGCCCCTGCCAGGTGGAGGGTAATCTCCAGTTGTGTGCACAGGTATCCCAATGCAAACATGAAAATGAAGAATACGAAGTTCTCCTGTATGGGGCGTAGCGGCCACGCTAACACTTTTGCTATCTTACTAAATTCCATACAGATGATGATGCTTGATGTATTGTGCAACAGCGTCAGTCACCAGACCATCGATGGGCAGTCCCTGACTGATACGATGGCGAATGTCGGTGCTCGATATATCGATAAGGGGGAAGTCCTCCTCCCCTTTGTGGTGGCCGGGAGAGTTTCTCCTTGGATAAACTCTAACGTCGTAGTTTCTTAGTATGTCCTTCCAGTGGTACCAGCGTTCGAAGTGAGCCCAGTTGTCACCACCTATTAATAAAGTGAAGGTCTTGTCAGGATAGTCTTGGCTCAGTTGTTGCAGGGTGTGCCACGTATATGACGGTTTGGGTAAGTGGAACTCATAGTCGGAGGCTTTAATTCCCTTGACGTCTTTTAGTGCCAGACATGCCATTTCGAACCTCGCAGTGTCGTCAGCCAGGTCAGACTGTTGCTTGAGTGGATTTTGTGGCGACACCATGAGCCATACCTCATCCAGCTGGTAGTACGTGCGCAGTGCTTTTGCCAGTGCGACATGCCCTACATGGATGGGGTTGAACGACCCACCAAAGATGCCGATGGTAACCCTCGTGGCTGTTAGCTGTTGGCTGTTGGCTGTTGGCATACTATCTTAGCATTTGGAATTGATAAACGTCTCTAAAAGTGCAAATGTTTCCTGTTCTGCTGTTTGCAAATCGTCATTTATAATAACATTGTCAAATAACTTTGCGAAAGTCATTTCATATTCTGCTTTGGCCAATCTCGTCTCAATAGCATCAGAAGAGTCAGTAGCTCTATTGATAAGGCGTTTACGTAACTCTTCGATTGAAGGAGGTTGGATAAAGATACTTAATGCTTGATTTCCATAGAAGTTCTTGATGTTAACACCGCCTTTTACGTCAACGTCAAAAACAACATTCTGACCAGCATCCAGCTGTTTTTCTACTTGAGACTTGAGTGTTCCATAAAATCGGTTCTCATATACCTCTTCATATTCTAAGAATTCTCCGTTATTTATTCGTTCCCTGAATTCTTCTGGTGAAATGAAAAAGTATTCCACCCCATTTCGCTCGGTACCTCTTGGTGAACGAGAAGTACATGAAATGGAAAAATAAAGATTGAGTTCCGGATGATTCTTCATCAGCCACTGCACGATGGTTGACTTTCCACTGCCACTGGGGGCAGAAAATATAATCAGTTTTCCTCGCTTCCTCCCAAGGAGGGGAGAGGAACTTTCACGGGTACTATTTTCTACTTGGGTAGCCTGGGTGTTATTGGTTAGCTCTTCCATCTTTTCTTTGATTTTGTTTATTACTCATCGTGTCTTGGGAAGGGACGGGGGAAGGCTGTTGCTACAATGCATTCAGCACCTGTTCCTTGATCTGCTCCAGCTCGTCCTTCATCTTCACTACGATATTCTGCATCTCGGCCTGATTGCTCTTCGAACCGGTGGTGTTGATCTCACGTCCCATTTCCTGAGCAATGAACCCCAGTTTCTTGCCTTGACCGCCCAGAGGCTCTGCCATGGTCTCGCGGAAATAACGCAGATGGTTAGTCAGACGCTGCTTCTCTTCGCTGATGTCCAGCTTCTCAATATAGTAGATGAGCTCCTGTTCCAGTCTGTTCTTGTCGTAGTCTGCTTCAGGAATCTGTTTCAGTCCGTCGATGATTCGTCCGCGTATCTTCTCCACACGTTGCTTCTCCCATGGCTCAATGTCATGCAGCAGACGTTCAATATTGTCTATTTTTTCGTTGAACTTACGTTCGAGGGCAGCACCCTCCTGCTGGCGGAAAGCAACGAGCGACTGCAGTGCTTCGTTAAGACCTTGGCGTACCACGACCCATTCCTCGTCCTCTAATACCTCGCAGTCGGTCTTTGTCAGTACGTCAGGCATGCGTGTCAGTGTGTATAGCCAGTCCTGTGGCTCTGGAATGCCCGTCTGGTGGGCAATGTCCTTCAGTTGATGGTAGTAGTTCTCCATGAGTGCTCCATTCACTGGTGTGGCATTGACCAGGGTATCTTTCTCTATCCATATGCTTAAATCGACCTTGCCTCGTATCAGTACCTCACTGGTCATCTGGCGCACCTCCATCTCTTTCTCACGATAGAGAGGTGCAATACGTGTCTGCAGGTCCAGCTGCTTGGAGTTCAGCGATTTAACTTCTACGTTGATTTTCTTGTCCTTGTATGCTACGACAGCCTTGCCGTATCCGGTCATTGATTGTATCATCTTTTTTTCTTGCTGTTTATATTAAGAGTGCAAAGGTACGAATAAGTGAGAGAAATACAAAATGAAAATAAATATTTTTTATTTTTGTTTCTGAACGGAAGTACTTTTGATGCCTTGCCTCGTAGGTATGTTGTACCTCGGAAATGAAAATAAATCCTAATTTATTTTGCATTTCTCTCGGTTTGCAGTACCTTTGCACTTTAAATATGTATAGGACAATAGAGAACAATGGCTTGCATACTGCATATAGAAACGAGCACTAATGTGTGCTCAGTGGCTGTTTCAGAGAATGGTCAATGTATTTTTGAGCAGACAGAGCGTGGTGGCATGAGTCATGCTGAGAAGCTGGGAACGATGGTCGATGAGGCATTGTCGTTCACTGATAACCATGCTATTCCTTTCGATGCCGTGGCAGTGAGCTGCGGTCCCGGTTCATATACCGGTCTTCGGATAGGGGTGTCGATGGCAAAAGGTGTTTGCTACGGACGTGACCTGAAACTGATTAGTGTACCAACATTGGAGCTGCTTTGCGTTCCTACGCTGCTTGGCGAGAAGGTAGAGGAGGATAGTCTGCTCTGTCCGATGCTCGATGCACGTCGTATGGAGGTTTATGCCGCGATTTATGATCGTGCCTTACGGCCCGTTCGTGAGGTGCAAGCCGATGTGGTGACGTCAGACACCTACAAGGAATGGCTCGACAAAGGTCCAGTTTATTTCTTTGGTAATGGTGCTGCGAAGTGCATGGAAGTGATTAATCACCCCAATGCCCGTCTGATAGAAGGCGTGGAACCTCTTGCCAAGTGGATGCAGCCATTGGCAGAGCGCCGTTTCCTCAATGAGAAGTTTGAGGATGTTGCCTATTTTGAACCTTTCTACCTAAAGGATTTTGTTGCAAAAGAACCCAAGAAACTGATATGAACATAAAAGGATTAGACTATAACACGCAGCGTGAGAAGCTGATATTGTCGGAGTATGGTCGTGAGATACAGAAGATGGTTGACTACGCCATAGCCCTTCCTACGAAGGAAGAGCGTCAGCGAGCTGCTGAGACCATTATCTTCCAGATGGAGAACAAAAATCCTCAGGTACGCGAAGATGGTGACTACCAGCGTACCCTGTGGGATCATCTCTACCTGATGAGCCGTCGTGAACTCGACATTGACTGGCCTTACGATGTGGCCGACGCAGATAAGATTTTGTCTAAGCCGCAGCCAATGAAGCTGCCCAATGACAATCAGAACAACTACCCCCGACACTACGGGCAGTTGGTTTCGGCACTCTTCGAGCGTCTGAAGACCATGCCAGAAGGCGAGGAACGTGATGAACTGGTACGCCTTACAGCGAATCAGATGAAGCAAGACCTGGTAACGTGGGGTCACGGCTCAATGGACAATGAACGTGTGGCAGACGACCTGGCGCGCTTTACTGACGGTGTCATACAGTTAGACCTCAATAATTTCCATTTTGAGGTAAGGAAAGAAGAGAAGAAAGAAGGCGTGAAAAACAAGAAGTCAAAACGGTAAGGACGTGTCAGCATTTATCATAGAAGGCGGTCATCCGCTGAAGGGAACCATTACTCCTCAGGGTGCGAAGAATGAGGCGTTGCAAGTTATTTGTGCTACGCTTCTGACGAGTGAGCCAGTTACCATCACCAACATTCCTGATATCCGTGACGTCAATAACTTAATAGAGTTGTTGAAGGAGATAGGTGTGAAGATAAACCCTCTGCCAGTCTCACCCAAGGGCAGGAGCATGGAGTTTCAGGCAGATGACCTTGACCTGAACTTCTTAGAGAGTGACGAGTTTGTTCAGAAGTGTGCAGCCCTCAGAGGGTCAGTACTCATGATTGGTCCACTGCTGGCCCGTATGGGTAAGGCTGTTATCACCAAACCGGGAGGTGACAAGATAGGTCGTCGACGACTGGACACCCACTTCTTGGGTTTCAAGCACTTGGGTGCTAAGTTCAATCATGTAGCCGACCGTAACGTTTATGAGATTAAGGCCAAACGTCTGAAGGGTACGTACATGCTGTTGGACGAAGCCAGTGTGACAGGTACTGCCAATATCGTGATGGCAGCTGTGTTTGCGGCAGGCACCACCACTATATATAATGCAGCTTGCGAGCCGTACGTGCAGCAGTTGTGCAGAATGCTCAATGCCATGGGCGCCAATATAGAAGGTATAGGTTCTAACCTGCTGACCATTCATGGTGTAACCCAACTGCATGGCACCAGTCATAACATTCTGCCCGACATGATTGAGGTAGGCTCCTTCATTGGAATGGCAGCCATGGTGGGTGACGGTATCCGTATCAAGGATGTAGCATTGGAGCATTTAGGCATCATACCAGATGCTTTCCGACGACTGGGAGTGAAGATTGACGTAGAAGGTGATGACCTGGTTATCCCAAGGCAGAAACATTACGTGGTCGATTCATTCATCGACGGTACCATTATGACGTTGGCCG
Source organism: Prevotella sp. (assembly GCA_017423565.1). Classification (GTDB taxonomy): domain Bacteria; phylum Bacteroidota; class Bacteroidia; order Bacteroidales; family Bacteroidaceae; genus Prevotella. Next base: position 18,529 of record JAFPED010000044.1, read on the forward strand.
ATGCTCCATGGCCAGGCCTGACGCCCGACCTGTTGTCCGTCCTCATCGTAGTGGCAACCCAGGCACGTGGCTCTGTGCTGATACACCAGAAGATGTTTGAGAGTCGTTTGTTCTTCGTCGATAAGCTCATAGACATGGGTGCTCAGATTATTCTGTGCGACCCACATCGTGCTGTCGTCGTGGGACATGACCGTAAGTTGACGCTACGTGCCCAGCGTATGTCGAGTCCCGACATTCGCGCAGGTATAGCCTTGCTCATAGCAGCTATGAGTGCTAAAGGCAGTAGTAGGATAGACAATATAGAACAGATAGACCGAGGGTATGAGCATATAGAGGATCGCTTGCGTGCTCTTGGTGCAAAGATAGAACGTGTATGATCAGAGCAACCGACTGTTACGAGATAGGGCGCATAGGCAAGGCTCATGGTGTGCATGGCGAGGTGACGTTCCAGTTTACTGACGACGTGTTCGACCGTGCTGATGCCGACTATTTGGTACTGGAGGTTGATGGTATTCTTGTTCCTTTCTTTATGGAGGAATACCGTTTCCGTAGTGACTCGCTGGCACTGGTCAAGTTTGTGGGCATTGACACCCAGGAACGTGCCTCGGAACTGACACACTCAAAGGTGTGGTTTCCCAGGGCACTGACTCCTGCAGATGAGGAAGAAACTCCCTCACTGGCCAGTCTGGTAGGCTTCGATCTGGTTGAAGCCACCAGCAATACCGTAGTAGGACGCATAGCATCCATCGACGATACGACTGCTAATGTGTTGTTTGAGTTGGAGAATGGATTGCTGGTACCTGCCCATGACGAGCTGGTTGAGGCTATTGACATGGCAAAGAAGACAATCATCATGCACATACCAGAAGGATTATTAGAATTATGAAGAAGAAACAGATATGCATATTAGGTTCCACAGGCTCCATAGGCACTCAGGCTTTGCAGGTGATAGAAGAACACAGTGACCTGTATGAAGTTTATGCCCTGACGGCCAATAACCGTGTGGAACAGTTGGCAGAGCAGGCACATCGGTTCCATCCGGCAGCTGTGGTGATAGCTAACGATGCGCATTACGACCGTCTGAGACAGTTGCTCGACGACATGCCAGACGTGAAGGTATATGCCGGTGCGCGTGCGCTGGACGAGATTGTAGCATCCGACCCCATAGATATGGTCTTGACGGCAATGGTAGGTTTTGCAGGACTGTCACCTACCATCGCTGCCATACGTGCTCGTAAAGCCATTGCCCTGGCTAACAAGGAAACACTGGTAGTGGCAGGTGAGCTGATTTGCCAGTTGTCACGTCAGTACAGAGTGCCCATCCTGCCTGTTGACAGTGAGCACTCAGCCATTTTCCAGAGTCTGGTAGGTGAGGACGACAACCCCATAGAGAAGATTCTATTGACAGCATCAGGAGGCCCCTTCCGTAAGATGTCGATGGAGGAGATAGCCCATGTGACTAAGGCTGACGCACTACGTCACCCGACGTGGGACATGGGTGCAAAGATTACCATTGACTCTGCAACGATGATGAACAAAGGCTTTGAGGTCATTGAGGCTAAGTGGCTCTTTGGTGTTGATGCTTCTCAGATACAGGTCTTGGTGCATCCACAGAGCATTGTACATTCTGCTGTGCAGTTTCATGATGGTGCCGTGAAGGCACAGTTGGGCGTGCCCGATATGCGTATGCCCATACAATATGCCTTCTCGTTCCCCAAGCGATTGTCATTGAGCAGTGAGCGGCTGGACCTGTTCCGTCAGCCTCTGGAGTTCTTTGAGCCTGACCTCAGGAAGTTTCACTGTCTGGCATTAGCCTTCGAGGCCATACGCCGTGGTGGCAACATGCCTTGTATTGTCAATGCAGCTAACGAGGTTGTGAACCGTGCCTTCTTAGAGGACCGCTGCTCGTTCCTGCGTATGGGTGAGGTAATAGAGCAAACCATGGAACGTGCGACATTTATTAAAGAACCAACATATGAAACCTATGTAGCTACAGATGACGAAGCACGTCGCATAGCTGCAGAATTATTAAAATAGAAATGGAAGTTTTTTTAATTAGAGTATTACAATTCATGTTGGCCATCTCAATCCTTGTGCTGTTGCACGAGGGAGGCCACTTCTTTTTCTCTAAACTCTTCGGAGTACGTGTGGAGAAGTTCTACCTGTTCTTCGATCCCAGTATATGGAAGTGGAACGGAAGTCTGTTTAAGTTCAAACCAAAGAATAGTGACACCACCTATGGCGTGGGATGGCTGCCCTTGGGAGGCTATTGTAAGATAGCCGGTATGATAGACGAGAGTTTTGACAAAGAGCAGATGGCACAGCCCATGCAACCCTGGGAGTTCCGGTCGAAGCCGGCATGGCAACGTTTGCTGATTATGATTGGTGGTGTGCTTGTCAACTTCCTGTTGGCACTCTTCATCTATAGCATGGTGCTGTTCTACTGGGGTGACACCTATATCCCCTCCAAGAATGCTACGCTGGGAATGAAGTTCAACAAGGAAGCCAAGGCGCTGGGATTCCAAGACCACGACATCCTGTTGACAGCCGATGGTGACAGTATCAAGTCTGTAGAGTGGGGCTCAGCCTTAAGCGATGCTTTGCGTTCGTTGGCCAATGCCGAGGAGGTGAAGGTGCTGCGTAATGGCAAGGAGGTGACCATTAAGACTCCAGGTAATCTTGACCTGCTTGACATGATTAGTGAGACACCAGCTTTTGCCATGCCTTTCATGCCTTCGCGTGTTGACAGTGTCATACCTGGCTCTAATCCTGACAAGGCTGGCATACGCAAAGGTGACAAGGTGTTAGCTGTTAATGGTGTGGCTGTTGACTCTTGGAATGAGATAACAGAACAAATAGGTATAGTAGAAGATGTCTATCATTCTAATATCGGTCAGCGAGAAGCCCCACTGCCCACTGTGAAAGTGGTGGTACAACATGAGGGAGCAGAGGCAACAGACACGTTGGCCTTCCAGCTGATACAGATGGAGAAAGAGCGTCTGGGCATGAACCTGTTCTTCCAAAATCCGTTCCGTGACTACAAAGAACGTCACATCAACTATAACTTCTTTACCAGTTTCCCTGCTGGCATAGCCCATGGAGCTCATACGCTGGCATCCTATGTGGGTGACCTGAAATATGTATTTACGTCCAAGGGCTTTAAGTCGTTGGGTGGATTCGGAGCTATAGGCAGCCTGTTCCCCGCTGCTTGGGACTGGCATCGGTTCTGGGAGATGACGGCATTCCTCTCCATCATTCTTGCCTTTATGAATATTCTGCCTATTCCTGCCCTGGACGGTGGACATGTGCTGTTCCTGATTTATGAGATGGTAACGCGCCGTAAACCCAGCGAGGACTTCCTCATCAAGGCAGAGTACGTAGGTTTTGGACTGCTGATTCTGCTCATGGTAATAGCCAATCTGAACGATATCCTAAGATGGTTAGGATACATGTAACTCTTATATATAATATAATGTACGCGCGAGGCTCCTCATTTGGGGAGCCTCGTTGCATTGATGAGAAAGTCGTCGAAAAAATCACAGGAAGTCGTCGAAGAATACTTGTTTGATGTAATTTTATTGACTACCTTTGCGACAAATAAAGAAACAAAACATAAATAGATATGAAAACATTGAAGACTTTTTTAGTAGTAGTGGCTATGATGATGGTACTCCCTATGAGTGCCCAGACAACCGTGGTAAAGGGTATCCTGGTAGATTCACTGTCGCAGGAAAGCATACCTTATGCAACAGTCAGGATTTACAAGGACGGCAAGATGGACAAGCCCGTTGCCATGTCACTGACCGATCTTGAGGGTCGTTTCTCGCAAGAAGTCAAGGAACATGGCAAGATGGTTCTGACGATAAACAGCGTTGGCATTCATCCTGTTAGCCGTCGTTTTACCTCTGCTGGTAGTACCATTGATATGGGAACCCTGCTTGCCAGTGAGGAGAGTTCGTCCATTGGTGCCATTGAGGTAATAGCTCAGAAGCCATTGGTAAAGATGGAAACCGATAAGATGACCTACAATGTGGCAGACGATGAGGACTCGAAAACCAATACCGTTCTGGACATGTTACGTAAGGTTCCCATGGTCACTGTCGATGGCCAGGACAATATTACTGTTAATGGTCAGTCGAACTTCAAGGTATATGTCGATGGGAAGCCCAATGCTATGTTCTCCTCGAATGCCAGTATGATATTCAAGAACATGCCTGCGTCGGCAGTCAAGAATATAGAAGTCATTACCAATCCTGGTGCTGCCTACGATGCCGAGGGCTCTGGTGGTGTGCTCAATATCGTGATGAACAAGACCCCTGAGGCTGCTGCCAGCCTGAACGGATACAATGCCACTGTTCGTGCCAACGTAGGTACGCGTAGCTATGGTGCCGGTGCCTTTGCTAATGGTCAGCAAGGTAAATTCTCGTTCAGTGCAAACTTGATGTACAATCGCAGCACACCAGGCACATCGGATGTTACGATGGAGCGTGAGCAACTGGGCAGTCTGTCGTCGATGATGAACATGCAAAGCCAGGCAGAGACTAGGATGCCATTTGTCATGGGTTCGCTCAATATGGGATATGAGCTTGACTCAATGAGCAATATGAACGTGATGCTCTCTGTTACCAACTTCAATATGAGGAATGACAACACCACTACCACATCGATGGGTGGCGGACTCTATGGCACAGGCTTCAACTACACGCAGGAGTCGAACACGCGTAACCACCGTACCTCGTTTACTGGAAGCATTGACTACCAGCGTTTCTTCAATCGCGACCGTACCAGCAGCATGGCCATCACCTATCAGCTCAGTACGTCACCAACCAAGAGCGAGACATGGAGTAAGTTTATTCAGGGAGCCGGACAAGGTGAGTCATTCCTGGATTTGACCGACCGTTATTCAGACAACCATGAGCATACGTTAGAGCATGTTCTTCAGGCAGATGTCACCACACCCCTGTCGTCGTTACACAAACTGAATTATGGTTTGAAGTTCAGTGCACGTAGCTCAGACTCAGATGCTAAATATTATCTGAATGACGTCTATAACGAGTCGATGAGCATGGACTATAGCCATAACAACAGTATTGGTGCTGCTTATGCAGAGTACGATGGTCACTTTGGAAGTTTTGGACTCAAGACAGGTTTGCGCTATGAGCACACTTGGCAAAAAGTAGAGTACCGTCTGGGTAATACAGAAGACTTCAAAACCAATTATGGCAATCTGGTACCTTCAGCAAGCCTGTCGTACATGTTAGCTCCCACCAGCAACATCGGTCTGACGTACAACATGCGTATCTCTCGTCCTGGTATCTCATACCTTAATCCGTATGTAGATAGGACGAATCCTACAGCACTCACTTATGGTAACAGCGATCTTGACGTAGAGAAGTCACATAACATCGGACTGGTGTATAACATCTACACACCGAAACTGATGGTCAATGCCAAGCTGAATCAGTCGATTTGCAACAACGCCATCGAGCAGTACAGCTTCTACAAGGACAATCTGCTGAACACCACTTATGGTAATATTGTCAAGCGTAACTTGACCAGTCTGAATCTTTATGCATCGTGGATGCCACTGAAGAACACCCGACTTTTCGTCAATGGTGGTGTCAGCTACAGTGACCTGCGCTCTGACGAACTGGATGCCCGGAACAGTGGTTGGCAGGCCAATGCCATGGCAGGTGTCCAGCAGACACTGCCTGCAGACTTCCGTCTGAGTCTCTTTGCTATCACCTCGTCCAAAAGCTATACATTGCAAGGTTGGTCGTCAGGTTTCAATATGATTACGGGTTCTATTACGAAGTCACTGTTTAACGATAAGCTGAACATTGGTGTGCAGGGAATGATTGGACTCAATGGTGGTAATCTGAAGATAGAAAGCTACAGCCGCTCAGCCGACTTTACAAATCACATGAACATTAGTGTCCCCATCAGCAATATTTCACTCAACGTCAGCTTCACCTTTGGTAATTCGAAGAAACAGCAGCAAAAGATATTCCGCAGCCGTGTAGAGAACGACTATATGGAGCATCAGTCAGACGAGGAACGTATCAATAATGCCGGTTCGCAAGAAAATGGACAAGTTTTTTGATTCATAATTCATCAATATTTACTATCTTTGCCACATGAAAAGAATATCTCGAAAAGACATCATTCTGTTGGCCATTCAGGTGGCAGCATGGACTATCGTCCTGCTGCTACCTGTTCTTGCGGTCTTCTTCTTCTCTCAGAAGTGGGAGAATGCTACTGCAACATTCTCTATGCTGATCTATATGCTGCGCGCGCCAATCGTTGTCTATTTCGTCAACTTCTATGTGCTTGAACCTTTCTTGTGGCAACGCAGGCGCCGAGGTCTGTTCGTGCTGTGCAACTTCTTGTTGGTGTGCATGGCCAACTACTGGATATTCATGGTTGACTTCAGCCACTTCCCATCGCACGACGACATGGCCTATATAGGTTTCTTCATGGGCTATTTCGTCTATTGGCTGTTTCATATTGCCATCATTGCCCTCGTTGTCGGACTGCGTAATTATATGCGTTCACAGCGGCTAAAAGAAGAACTGAAAGAGCAGCAACAGAAACATACCGAGGCAGAGTTGGCATGGCTGAAGAACCAGATAAACCCCCACTTCTTGTTTAATACGCTGAACAATATCTCCAGTCTGGTTCAGATAGACGCAGACGAGGCTCAAGAGTCTATTGCCAAACTGAGCGACTTGTTGCGTTATGCCATGTACGAAACCGACAAACCACTGGTGCCACTGAAGGGTGAGGTGGAGTTTATGCAAAACTACATTGACCTGATGCGACTTCGTCATAACGACAAACTTCAAGTCACTACCGAGTGGTCTGAGGTTCCCTCTCAGACAACTATCCCTCCCCTGCTGTTTGTCTCACTCATTGAAAATGCGTTTAAGCATGGTGTGAGCAGCAGCCGTCCGTCGAGAATAGACATTTCGCTCAAAACTCTTCCCTCTGCTGTTACCTTCGAATGCTCCAATACCAACTATCCGAAGGACGATCAGAATCGTAGTGGGTCAGGCATCGGACTGGAGAATACGCGCAGGAGGCTTGACCTGTTGTTTCCTAAACAATACACGTGGGAACAGTCGTTGCAAGACAACATCTATCATATTCGCATTACATTAAAGGAAATAAAGTAAAATAAAGAAATGACCTGTATCATTGTCGATGACGAGCCTTTGGCCGTCAAACTTTTACAATCGTTTGTCGAACGAACCCCAGACTTACAGCTGATGGGCGCCTATACTGACAGTGTAGAGGCTATTGCCGCACTTCGCCAAGAACCCTCTGACCTGGTCTTCCTTGATATACAAATGCCCGATATGGACGGGATGGAATTGGCTCACTTGCTACCCCAGAAGACGAGGATTATCTTTACCACCGCCTTTAAGGAATATGCCTATGACAGCTATGAGGTAGCAGCTATCGACTTTCTGCTGAAACCCATTCGTTACAACAAGTTCCTTGCTGCTGTTGAGAAGGCAAAAGCCGTCATGCAACCGGCCTCACAGTCTCTTTCTCCTTCGTCGTTCTTTATCAGGGTGGATGGTGAACTACGACAGATACAGACTGACGATCTCTTGTATGTCAGTGGAATGAAAGACTATGTCATGTTCTATCTGCAGTCGCAACCCAAGCCGCTCATTACCCACATGACGATGAAAGCGGTCGAGGACCTGTTGCCCACCGACCGCTTCATGCGTGTACATCGTTCATATATTGTAGCACTCGACAAGATTCGCTCCGTCGATCGCAATGACTGTATCTACATAGGTAATGAGATTATCCACGTCACGGAGGCTTTTCGACAGCCCTTCCAGCAGTTTCTTGATGACCGCATCGTGAAGTAATCTGTCCGTTCTGTCTGCCTCGTGGCATAGCGTACATTACCTTGACAGTAACTGCTCAGGCAACTGAGGCATGGCACCGTTCTGGGTGCATACGTAGGCACTTACCTCTACGGCTAACCGATGTGCCTCGGGTACTGACTTGCCACTCAGTATGGCTGCACAGAACGAACCGGTAAACGAGTCGCCTGCACCTACCGTGTCAGCCACTTCCACCTTTGGAGTTTCCTGGAACGACATTTGTCCTGACGTGGTAGGAGCCGACAACGCTTCGCAGCGTGAGAATACATATGAGCCGTTGGTGCCACAGGTCAGCACGAGCATATCAAGATTATACTTGCCGAGGATCAGCCAGCACTTGTTCTCTATATCCAAGCCTGGATAGCCAAACATACGGCCAATAAGAACCAACTCTTCGTCATTGATCTTCAGGATGTTACATCTACGCATCGACTCCTGTATAATCTCCTTAGTATAGAAGTTCTGGCGCAGGTTAATGTCGAATATCTTGACACAGTCGGCAGGGGTCTTGTCCAAGAAACGGTGTATGTTCTCACGACTTACCACGTTTCGCTGTGCAAGCGAACCAAAGCATACGGCCTTGCAGTTAGCAGCTATCTCTTCTATCTCGGGCGTAAAGGGAATATTGTCCCATGCCACATTCTCTTTGATGTCGTAAGTAGGAATACCCTGCTCGTCTAACTGTACCTGTACTGTGCCAGTAGGATAGGCAACACGAGGCATCAGGTAGTTCAGGTGGTGCTCCTGAAGTGCATCAATGGTTTCTTCGGCTAATTTGTCTTCACCCAGTGCACTAATGGCAATGGTGTTCTCACTGCCTACAAACTGACCGGCGTGGTAAGCAAAGTTGGCAGGTGCTCCACCCAGTTTCTTTCCTTCGGGAAGTACATCCCACAAAGCCTCTCCAAGGCCTACAATATAACGTTTCTGTTCCATAGCTTATTTGGTTTTTAGTTGTTTGACATATGTAAATAGGTAGCAGACACCGATGGCCATAACAATGACGGCTCCTGCCTGTCCCAGCGATTCAATGTCGCTCATGAATCCCATAATTAGTGGGAAGATGGCACCACCAATCAGACCCATAATCATCAGCCCCGACACCTCGTTTTGCTTTTGTGGCATGGATGTGAGTGCCGTAGCGAAGCAGATGGAGAAGATGTTGGAGTTACCAAAGCCTACCAGTGCCAGCGATGCCCACAGCAGCCATTCGTTTGTTGCCACTGCCAGACCAACCATGGCGAGTGCCATCATCACTACACTGACGATAAAGAATTTCTTGATACTCATTTGTCGCATGATAATAGAGCCTGACAGGCATCCCAGCGTACGGAACGCAAAGTAAATACTTGTGGCATACTTGAAGTCTGTAGTGGTCTGCTCGCCTACTCTTAAGCGCTCTAATAGAATATTGGGGGCATGAGCATTCACACCCACGTCAATGCCCACATGACACACGATGCCAATGAATGACAGCAGGACGATGGGTACACCTAACAGCTTCAGACAGTCGGCAAACGACGATGGCTTGCCTTCAATGGGTTCCTCTTCTATATGTGTGATGCCCAGCAATGCTGTGGCCAGAATGCCAATAGCTAGGAAAATGGCAAACAGCACATGCCATCCTAATCCCAGGATGTTGGTAGCAGAGGTAGCTCCCCAGGCTGCTATCAGTGGTGCCGAGAACGATGCAATAGCCTTGATGAACTGTCCGAAGGTCAGTGTAGATGCCAGGTTGTCGCTACCCATCACTGTTGATACCAAGGGGTTGAGTGATGTCTGCATCAGTGCATTACCAATGCCCAGGAGCGACAGCGCAATATACATGACCCAGAGCGTAGAGCCGCCAATGAGTGGTAACAGTAATGCTAATAATGTTACAAGTAAGGAGAGCATGACGGTCTTCTTACGTCCAATCTTGTTCATCAGCATTCCCGTTGGTACAGAGAAGATGAAAAACCACAGGAATACGAGCATAGGAAGCACGCCCTTTTCAGAGTTAGTCAGTTGGAACTCAGTCTGCATGCTGTCGGCTGCTGTACCTACCAAATCAACAAATCCCATTGAGAAAAAGCACAACATCAACGGGATGAGTACTATTTTGCTTGTCTTGTTCATATTGTTTTTTCTTATTTTCTAAGGTCGTAAATCACTACTTTTGCTTTGTTTGTTGTATGTATTGAGGTATAGGGTGTTGACGGGAATACCAGGTTGGTCATGGCCATGCGACCCTCAGCATCGAACGCCTCAATGCTGCAACGGTCGATAAACAGTCGGAGTTGACGTATCTGACCATGGGTGGGAGCAACCGTCGTGCAAGGGAATGCCTCGCTGAATGCCACCTCGCCACTCTTGGTACGGTCCATGCTGAAGGTCTGCCCTTGTGCGTCATAGTGCATCACCACTTTGTCGCCCTTTGCGTTTGATAGGGTAATGTCAGTCGTTCCCTTTAGGGTGACTACTACCTCGCAGGCCTCTGTCAGCTGCTTCGTCGTTTTGCCACGCATGGCGAGCATCTCGGGTGAGGGCACTACGCTGACGTAGGTCTCCTCGCCATCGGTAAACAGACCCAGGTCGCGGGCTATGCTGTTGGCCGAGCGGAACTGCTTGGTAGGCACCTGGTTGGCATACTGCCAGTTGGACATCCAGGCGAGAACGACGCGGCGGTCGTCGGGTGCATTGTAGAACGACACCGTGGCATAGTGATCCTTGCCGTAGTCGAGCCACTTGGTCACCTTGGGCATCGACTCGCAGGTGAACTTATGCCCGTCGAAGTCGCCGACGAAATACTGTGTAGCCGAGCCGCCGAAAGGTCCGCCCGGGTTAATGTTGCAGACGAGCACCCACTTCTCGGTTTTGAGGTTTGAGGCCTGAGATTTGAAGTTTAACGGGAAGAGGTCGGGACACTCCCAGACACCGCCGTGATTGCCGTAGCCCTGTCCGAAGGCCGACTCGTACTTCCAGTCCTTCAGGTCGGCCGAGGAATACAGCTGCATCTCCTGCCCCACAGCCAGAATCATGATCCAACGCTTCGTGGGCTCGTACCAGAAGACGTTAGGGTCGCGGAAGTCGGGCTTGTCGGAAGTGATGACCGGGTTGCCCTCATACTTCTTAAACGTACGTCCGCCATCCTTCGACACGGCCATGGATTGCGTCTGGTGCATGCCTGCCGACGTATAGAAGGCCACGACATCAGAGCCGTTGGTGATGCACGACCCGCTGAAGATGCTGCCCAGCCAGTCGGGTTCGAGCGCCAGCGGCTGTGCCTCCCAGTGAACGAGGTCGCGCGACGTGGAGTGTCCCCAGTTCATGTTCTCCCACTGCGAGCCGTAGGGGTTGTACTGATAATAGAGGTGCCATGTATTATCTTTATAAAACATCCCGTTGGGGTCGTTCATCCAGCCGTAGAGGGGCGTGTGGTGATAGAGCGGGCGGAAACGCTCGCGGTTCGTCGTATCGAAGGTGTCGGAGAACCTTATTTCCTTCCAACACACAAATTCGCCGACGGCACCCTTCTGCCGACGGTCACCATGAAACACGATGTCCAGCAGGCGTGCCCCCTTCAGCTCGTAGGGCACCCAGTAATCCACACGGTCAACGGCCAGCTTCACGTTCAGCCGCTGCACCATCTCGTTGCGTTGGTCGAGCACGGCAATGGCCGCTATCTCTTCCGTTTCCTGTACGGGCAGCAGCACATACTTGGCAGCCTCAGCCACTCGCAGCATGGCATGATTGTCGGCCAGCACACTGACCTGTGAAGGCCGTTCGCCGGCAACTGTCGCTTTCTGCGCCTTGGCACCAGCCACCATGGCCATCATCATTGTCAAAATAAGAATTTTCTTCATTTTCGGTTTTTAGCGTTATTTGGTTTTCTGTCGGCAAAGTTACAGAAAAAGCATCTATCTGCCTAACAAAATTGATTCTTTCACTACCAAAAATCGTTCATTGCACCATTTTTCCGCACAATGAACGATTTTTTTTATTAGATTTTAGACAACTACGTTATTTGACAATCTTTTTACCGTTAATGATATATATTCCCTTGGCCGTAGGCTCTGCCATTCGAACACCGGAAAGCGAATAGACAGTGTTGGTCAGCTGAGTGCTCACAGCACTTATGCCTACCGTACCTTCATTGGTGACGATGGTGATGCCGGGACACTTATTCTTGATGACCTCCCAGTCGGCTTCCCAGATACCGGCTCCCTGTACGTCGAGTTTGGTAGCGGTAGGAGCGAGTTTGGCTGCCAGCAGCGCAAAGTCGTCGTAAGCCTCCGGATGCCAGTCGCCATCCCAGGTGTTCTGGTAGTTGCCCTTGCCAATGGTTCCCGTGATGGTCACTTCGCCGTCGAGTGAGTTGTCGCTCAGCGTCCTGACAGCCACGTCTCCAGCCATGGGGCCTTCGAGCTGGATGTCGTCGACATAGAAAGACTTGCCCTCACCGTCAGCAGTCTCCTCGTAGGGCCAGATGGCGAGCACATTGCTGCCGGTATCTGTTATCTTGTCGTTGTCGGGCCCGACGGCAAACTCGTAGGTCATCACCTGCCACTCGCCGGGGTTGTCATACCAGAAGATGCGCTTGGCATTGTAAGCACCATCCTTGCCCTCCAACTGCACCATCACGTTGTGCTTGTCGGCCATCTTCAGGCGGAAGGTGATACGGCGCAATCCCTTGAAATCAGCATCACCGACGGGCAGTGCAGCATTATGGTGTTCCTGATCCCAGCCGCCAGGGTTGGCCTTCAAGGTCAGTTTCAGACATTTGTTGCCATCTTCGTCGATAACGGTAGGATCGGCACGGTTCCAGAATCCACCATCGGAACCCAGCTCCCGATCTTCACCATTCCACAGCACTTCCTGTGCATTACAAACTGTTGCAGTAAGCAACATTCCGAGTAAAAATACTTTCTTCATAAGCTTTTTTTTTTTTAATTGCCCGCCCGGACATCTCCGTGACACCCAGGCGGGCTGAACAAAATTATACTACTATTATCATGAAAACGTTATTGCTGGCTGACGCGTACATCGCTCACCGTGATGCTGCCACCGTAGTTGTTGATGCTCCAGCAGTTCTTCTGGATGCCGTAGATGCGCTGGGTGTAGGCACATACGTCGTTGATATAAAGCACCAAGACGGAGTTATCGGTATAGATGTTGATGTGATAGATATTGTCGGACGGACGCTTGAAAGGATAGCCATCGATGCCAGCTACGAAGCCTATACCCTCTTCACCTTCCTGTTCAAAGTTTACCTTACGGGTATCTTCGTTCTCTGGGTTGACGACAAGCGTGTAGTACTTTTTTGAGTCGCTACCACGTACAAAGGAGATACCGAAACGGTCCCAATTGTTCGACGTAGTAACGGTGAATGAAAGGTGGTTAGCTGTCCCCAGACGATTGTAGAGTACGTAGGCTCCGTCTCCACTGAGTGTGCCGTTGGCATAACCTTCGCTTTTCATGACGTTCAGGCTTTGAACCTTATCATATTTGGCTGCCATGGCAGGCACTTCGCCTAGAGAGAGTGTGCCATCAGGATGCTGAATGAGTTTATGGCATACCAGTGCTCCTGACCATGCTGGTTCGCTGTCGGCTCCCACGTTGATATTCTTGTCGTGGATGGTTGCTCCCACACGGTAGGGACACCAGCCCCAGATGTAACGGTCGGTTCCGTTAGAGGCCGTCTTGGCTGCGTAGAAGGCTCTGCTGTCGAGTACGCCTTCATGACCGTCCTTGGGCCAGTTGGCACCAGGATCGTTGAAACATGCTTTCAATGCTTCGTATGAGGTAGCCATCATGTACTTTACCTTACGGCTCCATGCAGCTCGGTAACCCTCGCTATAGACGAAGTACCAATACTGCCCCATCTGGAAGATGTCTGGGCACTCGCACATGCGGTCCCACACCATGGGGAATTGTCCTACGTGTTCCCATGTCTTGAGGTCGTTGGATTTGAACTCAGCAAACCTAAGGTTGCTAGAGATCACCATGTGCCACATACCATCGTCGGCACGGAATACCTGTGGGTCGCGGAAGTCGGTGGCAGAATAGCCGTAGTCAACACCTTTCAGACACCATTGGTTGTCCTTGGTCCAGGTCTTGAAGTCTGGCGACGTGGCACGCATAACCACTTCGCGGTTAGGCAACAGAACATTGTAGCCTGTGTAATAGATGTAGTAAAGTCCATCTTGATCGTTATACACGGCGCAGCCAGTACCAAGTGATGCATCCTGCTGAGCTGTTGAGGTGCCAGTCGGGATTATCTCACCCAGCGATTGATAGGAAGCACCATCGCGTGTAGATACGGCCCAGAAGGGATGGTAGCAGGCTCCGTTATTGTCGTACTCCTGTAAGTAGAGTACTTTGAAGTCGCCAGCCTTCTGGTCGTAGAAAGGCATGGGGTCTCCACAGCGTCCGATAGCTGGGGTGTAGTACGTCTGAAAACCAGCTTCTTCGCTTGAGTCGAAGAAGTTTGTGGTACCAATCCAGTCCTTGTCGGGGTCTGGACCAAAGTTATCATCGCTGCAGCTGGTGGCTGCGGCAAAGCCGCAGCATAGCATACCAGCATACAATATGTTAATCATCTTTTTCATAATGCTTTATCGTGTTAAATAATTGATGGCGTTTGCAGTCATAATCGAGATGTTTTTGTGGTAGTTTTCTACGTAACCAGCTTCGAAGGTATAGGAGTACCAGTCGTAGCAGCCGGAGCCGATGCAGATGATGCCTCCTTTGCCGTCGTGGGCAGGATATTCCCATGCTACAATGGCACCGTCGCCACCTACTCCAAGAATCTTACCACCCGTACGTGACTCCCAGGCAGCATGGTCGTCGTAGCCTCCCCAGTCGGTACCAATGTGGTACTGAGCAGTAGAGTTGGTAATGTGATAGCCAGCATCGGTACAGTAAACACGGTTTGGGTCGTCGCCGGGGATAAGTCCCTGGAAAAGAGGATGATTGTTCTGACCATCCCAAATCTTAAATTCCCATGGCCCCCCACAGAGCTCTGCCGACTCCTCGTCGCCACCCCAGCAGTTGTTGGGTGTTGTCCAGTCGTCGTCGCCAGTAGCACCGATGAAAGAAGCGAGGTTTGTTGCATAACGAGTAAGAAGCAGAGCACCACCATTCTCATAGAACTGACGCAACTCATTTTTCGTGTCGAGTGCATCGGTACCCTTGGCCAAGAACTGGTCGTGACCGTCAACAGCTGGTTGCATGTGCCAGTGCCACCAGATAACCTTACACTCGGAGAGGTCGATGGTTCCTGCACGTAGGTCGGCAAACGAAGCATATAATGAACCGCCGACATTGCCTAACATCCACTGGCATGCCTCCTTGGCCTCGGGGTCGAGCTCGCTCATGTTTGATGCAGAACCAACGAAGAGAGCCTTGGGTTTGTCAATGGCAATGACCGTTACCACGTAGGTGCTCTCGGCAGAATTATTCTTTACCGTGTAACTTACTGGCTGCGAGAAGTCCTGTGCTACCCCCGATGCTGGTGTGATGGTAGCATTCTCACTATAAGTAATAGTAGGCACAAGATTGGTGATTCCAGCGCTGGCAGGTACATAGACCGTGATGGTTTTGGCATTCTGGTCGATGGCACCGGTATAGATGTCGTTTATGACAAACCATGTGATGCGTGCCTCGTCATGCAGAACACGAATGGTCCAGTCAAGGCTGACGTCTCCATTCTTGACGTGCAGCACCTTGGCAGCATCCATGTTGAGGGTACTACCTTGGCTGATGTTGCAAGAAGCTCCGTTTGAAAGTTTCAGGACCGTCACCTGCATAGCTGATGTGTTATAGATTTCGGGCAGGCGTACAGTGATGGTACGTGACTTCAGGTCGATAGTCCCCTCATAGTTGTCGAGTGCTATCTGTTCTATCATGCATTCGCCAGAGAGCCGAAGGTCGCTTACGTTGTCGTCGGAGCAAGCTGTAAAACCCAGGACGATGAACAGTGCACTCATGATGTTTATTATTGTTGTTTTCATATTTTTTAACTTTAATGTTAGTCATTCATTTCTTTTTTTCCAAAAAAGAGTCAAGAAGAGAATCATCTTACCAGTTGCCAATGTTCTGAGTATAGTGTCCGTTAGAAGCAGAAATCTGCTGGAAGGGAATAGGTAGGTACTCGTCTTTGTTAGCAGTGAAGTGTGCACCACTGTAGATCGCACAATGGTCAATCTCTTCGGCAAAGTACTTATTCAGAACGGTGGCAGCGTCACCCCAGCGTACCAGATCGAAGAAGCGTTCGCACTCCATGCCCAATTCCAAACGGCGTTCCATCTTGACAATCTTTATCGTTTCGTCCTTGGAATAGTTGCCACGGTAGTTTGTGATATACAGCTTTACTCCATAGAGACTGGGGTAGCTGCCAATCATCTGGGTGCTCTGGGCAGCACGGCTACGTACTTGGTTGACTAGTTGAATGGCCTGTTCCAACAACCCCAGTTGTGCGTATGCCTCGGCACGGTTAAGTAGTACTTCGGCATAGCGGAACACGATGCGGTTCATGCTGGATGCCCAATATGAACCCTTGATGAGATATTGATCGATGAGTGCAGGGTCAACGTTTTGTTTCAGTGAGACATTGTAACCATAGAGGCCGTTGGAGCGGCTCCAAATACTCGTTTCCTCTATCATGTAACCTTTGTTGAACATGTAAGGCAGTCCAGGCATTCCGATGGTCAGAAACAGGCGTGGGTCGGCATTGTCCGTACTCTTGTCGTAGTCTTTATCATTGAATGTGTCGAGCAGAGGTAGGCCGTCGGCTCCTGTGCGATAGGCATTAACCAGGTTTTGTGATGGTTTGTAGAAGTCGCATCCTCCGTCAGTAGCACCCGGTATGTTGGGTGGAATGAGTCCGTAGCTCCAGTTCAGATTGCCATACGTCGAACCGTCGTTGCGTGAGTACTGGATAGCCCAGAGACTCTCTTTGCCATTCTCGTACTGCTCTTCAGGACGGAAGTTGTTGTGAAGATCATCCTCCAGTCCATAATTAGTATAGAGACTGGGGTCGGTAAACTCAATTACTTTCTCTAAATCTTGTTGGTTGATACTTGTCACTTGGTTAGAGGAAGCATCGTCCTGATGATAAGCTTTGTATAGATAAACCTTGGCAAGGAATGCAGCAGCACTGGCTTTCGTAGGGCGTCCCTTGTCGGACTGTATTTCCGGTAGTGTGTTATAAGCCTCCATGAGATCATCTATAATAAGCTGCCAACCCTCGTCGTTCGTGTATGTGGTGTTTGACAAGGCATTGTACTCGTCGTAGGTCAGATTCTCATTGACTACAAACGGAATGTTCTTATAGAGTCGTTTCAACAGGAAGTGTCCGTAGGCACGTAGGAACTTCATTTCGGCCATGCGCTGTTGCTTCAAAGGGTAGTTGCTTTCGTCCAACAGAGCAATGGCACTGTTGACACGTGATAGGCTGTTGTACAGACGTACCCACATATCGTTGATGTTCCAGTTACTGGTGAGTACTCCCTGTTGAACCTCCAACTGATGGAATACATCACCGTCGCTGGTGCCGCTGCCTCCTTTGTAGGCATCGTCAGAGCGGACATCAAAGTTCCACATGGAGAAGGAGGAGTTGATATCCTCGGCCGTGGTGAAGATGGCGTAAGCTGATACGACCATTGCCTCGGCATTCTCAGGTGTTTTTACCTGCTCGTCGCTCAATGTGCCCTGTGGGACATGCTCGTCAAGGAAGTTGCTGCATGACGAGAAACAGCAAAGTGCACAGAAAGCACAAAATATACTATTAATCGTTGTTTTCATAATGATATGTCGTATTTAGAATGATAAATTAAGTCCGAAAGTGATGTTGACAGGTATAGGATAGCCGAAGTTGGCATTCTCAGGATCAACACCAGTGAACTTGCTGCTCTTGATGGTGAGCAGGTTTTGGGCAGAGATATACATACGCAGTCGCTGCATGTAAAGTTTTTCAGCAATGCTCGCAGGGAAATTATATCCTAACTGTATGGTACGCAGTTTGGCATAGCTGCCATTCTCGACGAAGTAGCTGCTGACACGTTTCTCATTATTATTATCCATGGTACTGATGGCAGGAATGTCAGATCCCATGTTCGTAGGGCTCCAGGCATCGAGTAATCGTTGACCCTTGTTTAGGTTTGAAATGTTGAGACCACTCCACAGGTCAGTTTCTTTCTTCAGGTCGCTGATGACGTCAACTCCCTGTACTCCCTGCCAGAACATCGTAAAGTCAACATTCTTGTATTGTAGGTAGATGTTCAGACCCCATGTGAAGTCGGGAACAGGAGAGTAAATCCATTCCTGATCTTTCTCGTTGATGATACCATCTTCGTTGAGGTCTTTCCATCGTATGCGTCCCAATCCAGCACCGTTTTGTTCTGCATGGTTGTCGATTTCTGCCTGACTCTTGAAGATTCCGTCATAGACATAGCCTACTTGTGCGCCCATGGGATGACCAACAACGCTCTCCACACCGTTGCCTCCGAAAGTGCCATTTGCAGCAATGGTTTCAGGCAGTTTGGTCACCTCATTACGATAGGTTCCGATGTTTCCTGCTATGTCATACTGGAATTCACCTATGTTGCCGCGATAGCCGACGTTGAACTCTATACCTGTGTTCTTCATTTCACCGGCATTAATCCACTGGCTTGAACCCTCGCCCATGACACCGATGCCAGGCATATAGACCAATATGTCAGTAGTCTTCTTGTAGTACCATTCAAACGACCCGTATAGAGCGTTGCGGAAGAGTCCGAAGTCAAGTCCTAAATTGGTTTGTGTGGTGGTCTCCCACTTTAGGTTGTCGTTACCCAGCTGATTCCTTTTGAAACCACTGGCAAGTTGTTGTCCACCGTTAGTCCCCTGGATGTCGTAGCTCGTGCCATAGCTCTGCCCGCCAAAACCTGCTTCTCCGTAGTTGCTCACGTATAGTGTGTAACGTGCGATGTCGGATATCTCCTGGTTACCAGTCTGTCCCCATGAAGCGCGTAACTTCAGGTTGTCAATCCAGTTTAGTTTCTCCATGAATTTCTCCTCACTGATACGCCAACCGGCAGAAACCGATGGAAACGTACCATAGCGGTTATTGCGACCGAATCGGCTCGAACCGTCATAACGCATGGTAAGACTGAGCAAATAACGGTCATCGAAGGTGTAATTCATCTTGCCGAAGTACGAAACAAGGGTAAAACCTCCACCAGATCCGTAAGCTTCGGCCTCGCCAACACCTGCATCAGGCCACATGTAGTCAGGATTCAAAACTGCAAAGTCAAACTTCTTTCCACTGAACCATTTGTCATCTTCACGGTTGATCTCTGTACCAATCATGATGTCACCACGATGACGACCGAACTCGTAGTTGTAAGTGGCAATGGCATTCCACATCCATTTTGTCCAGTGTTCTTGTTTTCCTTCTACTGAATTGGTAGAGTTGGCAACAGTTCCTTCTGTTATAGGATAGGTAAAGATACGCTGTTCCTTCTGTGAATAATCCAAGCCGAAGGTCGATTTAATGTTGAAGTTCTTGAATGGACTGATATTGATGTAAGCATCGCCAAAGGTACGCCAATAGCTATAGCGGTTGTCGCTGTTACGTTCCAAGCGTGCCAAAGGATTTTCACGGTCAGGATATCCTCCTACAGGACCGGCAAAAGCACCGTTTGTTGTATAGACAGGAATGGAAGGATTGAACTGCAACACATTCTCAAGGAAACCGCCAGGAGCCTGAACCTCACTTGTTCGGTTCAGTGTAAAGTGCTCACCAACGGTGACAATGTCACGGTCGTTGATGCGTATAAGTTTGTATTCAGAGTTCATGCGGGCAGAGAAACGCTCGAAATCTGAATGTTTGATAATACCTTTATTGTTGTAGTATCCCAGCGAGAAGAACGAGGTGCCACGCTCTGAACCATTGCTCAGCGATATATTGTACTGCTGTGCCAGACCCGTGCGGGTGGTTTGATCGAACCAGTCTGTATCAGAAGCCGGTGTAGTACCGGCTGCATCAAGGTACTTGTTCATCGTCAGGCTGTTGAGGACAGGGATGCCTTGAGCATTGTAACCCCAGTCGTAACGGTAACCAAGACCATTTTGGTTTGGATCGAGTCCGTCGTTAACAAACCCCTGCCACATCACTTGACCAAATTGCTTTGCATTGAGAACCTCCATACGGTGGGCATAGGTTTGTATAGACAAAGAACCGTCGAAATCGATACGTACCTTACCTTCTTTACCATGTTTTGTGGTGATGATAATGACACCATTGGCAGCACGTGAGCCATAGATAGAAGCAGAGGCAGCATCCTTAAGAACTTGAATAGATTCAATGTCATTACCATTCAGCTCATGCATACCAGCTTTTGTTGGCACGCCGTCAATGATGTAGAGAGGATCATTGTTGTTCAGCGTTCCGATTCCGCGAATGCGGACGGTAGCAGAACCAGAAGGTGCACCGTCGGCCGAGATGTTCATACCAGGAACCCTACCTTGCATGGCCTTGATGGGGTTGTTCTCGTTTTGTTTAGCCAGATCGTTAACGCTGACAGTTGAGATGGCACCGGTGAGGTCGGCCTTACGTTGTGTCGTGTAACCTACTACGACAACTTCTTGTAGGCTCTGTGAGTCTTCAAGCAACGATACCTGCATGCCTGATCTTGCTGCCATCTCCACTGTTTGGTAGCCAATGTAGGAAATGGTTAGCATAGTACCCTCTGCTACCTTGATGCGGAAGTTTCCGTCGATGTCGGTAATGACACCATTCGACGTTCCTTTCTCCATGACGGTAGCACCAATGACAGGTTCGCCGTCAGGGTCAACTACATTACCCGTCACTTCCTGCTGGGCATACATGATAGTACCTAACAGCAAGGAGAACGTCAGCATGATAGCCCTTAGGCTTACGCTGTTTCCCTTTAATAGGGAACGCTCAAATCTTGTTTGTTTCATTTGCTTGTTGTTTTTAATTATTGATATTTTTACTAAATCTTGGGTGCAAAAGTAATTCTTATCGTACACACACGATAAAAAAGATGTTTCATTCGCTGTAAAAAATCGTTCAGTGTAACAAAAATGACATGCAATGAACGATTATTAATATGCAGAATGATGCCTAACCATTACCTTTGCCGAAGATTCATGATTAGGTTAGAAAAAGAAAGGTGTGGAAAAGGTATTTGCTGTTCGAACCTGGTCTGCGACAACCTCAGAATAGACAACAATACCAGTCCACACCCTTTTTTGTGTACTGATGTCTCTCGCTACTCTGTCGTACTGAGGTCGCAGTTCGGTTCGATAAGAGCGTTTGCAAAGGTACTAATAAGTGAGGACAATACAAAACAAAAGATGAAGTTTTTTGTTTTTATTGTCACACTACTGTCCAAAGAAATTTTTCCATAAGGTCAGCTGACCATTGTCGGAGTCATTCTGAGGATGTTTGGTTTAACAAATAGCTCGCCTAAGGGTTTCCTCTCAAAGAGTACTTTCCCTATGGCTGCCGATAAAATATAAAGGTCTTGATCGACATGATACACTTTCTTGGCAATGGCAAGCAGCAGATAGTCGCAGATAGCAATCCAAATCTGCGAGAATACTGCATTCTGGCTCGTTCCATAGAACGACTAGGGTATATCGGAACACGAAACCTACTACACCCTCGACGGTCGTGAGGTGAAGAACCCGGGCAAGGGTATCTACATTGTCAACGAA
>JAFPED010000045.1 GCA_017423565.1 Prevotella sp.
AATTTGAGGGAGCGTTGTTATCTAATGACAAAAATGAACAGGTTAGTCTGGGTGTTTGGTCTTCTTGTTTTGACGGTTTTCGCTTGTAACGGGAATCGGCAGGCAAATCCTACTGACGTCGTGGCAGACTCAACGATGACAGCTGATTCTGTTGTTACCGACACGTTGGAGGAGTTGGTGGAAGAAACTCCTATGCCCAAGGCAGCTGACGAGCTGTTCGACGATTTTGTCTTCAACTTCGCTGCCAGTAAGAAAGTTCAGCTCTCGCGCATACATTTCCCGCTAAAGGTTATCAAGGGTGAGGAACAGGAAGTGGTACAGCGGAAAGGATGGACAATGGATCATTTCTTTATGCAGCAAGGGTTCTATACTTTGATATTTGACGATGAGAAGCAGATGAACCTGTGTAACGACACATCGGTTAATAGGGTGTCGGTAGAGAAGATTTACCTGGATAAACAGCTGATTCGCCAGTATGTCTTTGCGCGTGAAAACGGACTATGGATGATGCAGCAGGTGCGACTGACCGATATTGACGACTCGCCCAATGCGTCGTTCCTGCATTTCTATCGTCACTTTGCTACTGACTCACTTTTCCAAGTGGAAAGCTTGAACCAGACGGTTAAGTTCATAGGTCCAGACCCAGACGATGATTTCAGTCAGTTAGAAGGTGTTATTACCAAAGACACGTGGCCCGCTTTTGCACCAGAATTGCCTTCTGGCATGATATACAATATTATATATGGTGATACGCAGCGGCAGAGTAGTCAGAAGATTTTTGTTATTCGTGGCATAGCAAACGGCTTTGAGGTAGAACTGACATTTAAGTTGGTGGATGGCAAATGGCGCCTGACTAAAATGATTACTTAGGTTTGAGGTTATGCGAGATATTCAGAATTATAGTCTGTTACAGCACAATACATTTGGTATGGACGTCAGTTGTCGTCGCTTCCTGGAATACGAAAGTGTGGAGGAAGCACAGCAAGTGGCAACCATCCTCAGAGACAGTCATCAACCTTTTCTTATCATTGGCAGTGGCAGTAATTTGCTGCTGACAGGTGACTACGACGGCATTGTCGTTCACTCTGCCATACGAGGCATTGAGGAGCACGACGCCATGGTGACGGCAGGTAGTGGTGAAACGTTCGACCAACTTATCTCCTGGTGCATAGCCCATGGTTTATACGACCTGATTAACCTCTCGCTCATTCCTGGCGATGTGGGAGCCAGTGCCGTACAGAATATTGGTGCATACGGTGTCGAGGTAGCACAATATATTAATAAGGTGGAAGCTGTTGAAATAGCCACAGGCAAGGTGGTGACTATTCTTGCTGCAGAGTGTGGATATGCTTATCGGCAGAGCCTCTTCAAAACAGAGTGGAAAAACCGTTACCTCATTACTCGGGTGACGTATCAGCTGTCAACAGTCTTTGAACCTCATATCGACTACGGAAACATAAGAGCAGAACTGGAACGCCAAGGCATTGCCAGTCCCTCTCCTGAGCAGCTCCGTCAAGTTATTATTGACATTCGTCGTTCGAAACTCCCCGATCCCGATGTGGAAGGCAACGCAGGCAGTTTCTTTGTCAACCCCATAGTGCAGCGCTCGCTGTTTGAAGAACTACTCACTCATTACCCAGACATGCCACATTATCCTGTAGATGACGAACATGTCAAGATTCCTGCAGGCTGGATGATAGAACGTTGCGGATGGAAAGGAAAGTCGCTTGGTCGTGCCGGTGTTCATTCCAAGCAGGCTTTGGTGCTTGTCAACCGTGGCGGAGCCACTGGCAATGATGTCGTTACGCTTTGCCGGCAGATTCAACATGACGTAAAGGCAATGTTCGGCGTTGAGATAAACCCCGAAGTGAATATTGTGTAAGTCTATCATCAAAAACCTCATATCTCATGAAGCTGACTTTTCTTGGAACAGGAACATCATGCGGAGTACCTACTATTGGTTGTATGTGCGAAGTATGCACGAGCACCGATCCTCACGACAAACGGCTTCGTTGTTCTGCTCTGTTAGAGACAGAAACTACCCGGCTACTCATTGACTGTGGCCCGGACTTCCGTCAGCAAATAATGCCCATGCCCTTCCGTAAGATTGATGGTGTACTCGTTACCCATGCACATTACGACCACATGGGAGGTATGGACGACCTGCGACCCTATTGTCAGTTTGGTGAGATTAATGTCTATGCCGACCCAATAGCCAAAAAGGGACTGTTGCAAATGTTGCCTTACTGTTTTGCAGAACATCGTTATCCTGGTGTGCCTGCCATTCAGCTGAATGAGATTCATCCTCATGAGACCTTCCAGATTGGTGACATACGAATACAACCGTTTCAGGTGATGCATGGAAAGCTGCCCATTCTTGGCTTCTGCTTCAATCAGATGGCAGACCATTTACCACTTTCCACTCTTGCCTATATCACGGACATGAAGACCATAGATGATGCAGAGGCACATTTCTTAACAACTTTCCAGCCTCATGTTGACACACTGGTGGTCAATGCATTACGACAAAAGCCCCATCATTCCCACCAGTCATTGTCCGATGCAGTAGCCTTTGCCAAGCAGATAGCAGCGCGGCAGACTTGGCTTGTCCATCCCAGTCATGACATTGGGCTGCATGCCAAAGTGAACAGTGTGCTTCCTGATGACATTCAACTGGCTTACGATGGGCAAGTCGTGACGATTTAATAGTAGAATCACTTTAAAACGTGGACTCGCTTGCGTACGAGAAGTTTTTAAGCAGTTGAGCACTTGCGAAAAATTAATTTAAATGTATTGCCAATTTAATTTAAATGTATTGCCAAATTAATTTAAATGTATTTGCAATTTAATTTAAATGTATTTGCAATTTAATTTGAATGTATTTTCAATTTAATTCAAATGTATTTCAATAACTCCCGCTCCCTTAAACCGTCTTGCGGTAAATTCGCCAACCAATGGCAGCAATCAGTATGCTCATGAGAGGACTGAGATAATTGAAGAAACAATAGGGTAAATAAGTAAGCGTTGGGACACCAAGAACAGTTGACTGGGTCATGCCACACGTGTTCCATGGTATGAGCACCGATGTTACGGTGGCAGCATCCTCTGTCGTACGGCTGAGCAGTCGCGACTCATATCCCTGTTTCTCAAAAACAGCCTTGTACATGTCTGCTGCCAAGACAATGGATATGAACTGGTCGCCAGTGGTCAGGTTCAGGAAGATGCCCGTACCGACTGTTGACGACACTAAGCTGAGGCGTGTGTTTACAAAGCGTATGATGACATTCGTGATGCTGTCAATCATTTTGCTGGCTACCATCGCTGCACCAAAACACATAGCACAAAGAATCAGCCAGATGGTATTGAGCATGCCCGACATGCCGCTGGTGGATACTAACTCGTTCAGTTCGTTATAACCAGTATCAACAGCTGTTGCACCATAATAGGTAATGGCCAGCCCGCGCGTTAGGGCTGCCGACGTGGACAATGTGCTGTCAGCGGCTATCTGTGTCAGTATGTGTGGTTGCAGTATCAGTGCTGTAATGCCTGCCATGACCGACGATGTGAACAGCACGATAAGCGATGGCACCTTACGGGCTATGAGTACGGCTGTAAGTAGTGGTACAATCAGTGTCCATAACGATATGTTGAATGTCTGTGACAACCCTTCGGTATATTGGCTGACCAGCAGTTCCGTGTCGTTCGCTTTGCCCAGTCCTGTCACAAAGAATATGAGCAGTGTGATGATGAATGTAGGCGTAGTGGTAAGCGTCATGTAGCGGATATGTGTAAAGAGGTCGGTTCCCGTGACTGACGATGCCAGGATGGTGGTGTCGCTCAGCGGTGACATCTTGTCACCAAAATAGGCTCCAGAGATAATGGCTCCTGCTGTCCATGCTTCAGAGATGCCTAACGCCTGACCTATGCCTAAGAGTGCCACGCCAATGGTGGCAATGGTTGTCCATGAGCTGCCCGAGAGCAGTGACACCAGTGCACAAATGATACATGCAGAAACCAGGAAGAACTGTGGCGACATGATCTGCACTCCATAATAAATAAAGGTAGGAACAATGCCGCTGATCATCCATGAGCCGGAGAGCATGCCTACTGTAAGCAGTATAAGTAGTGTGATAGATACGTTGCCGATGGTGCTAATCATCTGATGCTCAAACGTTTTCCATGGCACACGATAGACGGCCATCGAAATGCATACACACACGGCCATGCCCATGAGCAAGGCTATCTGGCTGCCTCCGCTTAGTGAGTCGCTGCCAAAGAGCGTAATCACCACAGTAAGCATGCCGATGAGCACCACAATGGGGATAATGGCGATAAGAGGGTGGGGTAGTCTGGTTTTGTTTTCTTGCATGTTGGTACAAATGCCGAGTGGGGATGCCACTCGGCACTGTTACTTCCTGTATTTCTTGATTAATTCCATAGCTTTCATGACAAAGGCATACTTGTTGTCCAGCTTCCTGGCAAGCATAATGCCGTCGAAGGCCATGAAACCGATGTTGACGGCACGTGCAATGGTCTCCTTGCGCGTGTCAGGCTTTTTGGGTACAAAGATGTCTGTGCACAGACGTGATATCTGTTTGTTACCCCGATGTATATCTTCGAGGAGATGTTCCTTGCGGTTTTCAATCTCCTTCAAACTGCTAAATGATTTCTGACTCATGGCAAAGCGGTTTTAGGATCTATGAATTCATAAGGGTTTCCGAAAGGAATTTCACCAATGGCCTTTCTATGAGAGGCTTTCGAAGCAGTACCACAATCACCAGCACCAACAGGAAGAATCCCGAAACAATGGCAAATGCCCATCCGGTTCCTACTGCAGGCTCAATCCAGTGGACGGTGGCGAAGGAGAGGTAAAACAGTACCAGCAGTGTCAGCACAAAGACAATGATACCCAGCAGGAGCACGCTTACAATGCGTACCACCTTGTCAATGACATCCAGCTGCACATATTCTTTCTGCAGCAGATAGTAGTCCTTGAGCTCATTGATCAGCTGACCAATGTTCTCGACGTTTTGGTCGCTTGATATCATAGGCTACTATTCCTTGTCTTCCTCTGCAGCTTCCTCAAGACTGTCAACTAACTCCTCCACTTCCTCACGCTTCAGCTTGATGTTGTGCTTCTTAAGGAAGTCACGGGTAGCATCGTTGATTTTACCGCGTGTGTCAGCACCCTTCTCTGGGGCAAGCAAGAGTCCTAATGTAGCGCCTACCAGTGCTCCACCGATAAATGCGCCAAGAATACCATAACCTTTCATAATGATAGATAATTAGTTGTTATACATGTTTTGGATAGGCAAAGATACAAAAAAATCATAATTCACAATTCATAAATCCTAATTATTTTTTAATTTTTAGGCATTTAACAAACTTTATGTTGCAAAATGATACTTTTTTCCTTTATAATTTGTAATTTCGCACTCAATATTTAATATAGGAATATCAAGTTTAACAAATAAAGACTAAAGAACAAATGAACAAGTACATGTTTTTGGGCGCTGGTTTGTGCGTCGCAATGGCTATGACAAGTTGTGGATCAAGCGAGAGTGCCTACCGTAAGGCTTACCTGAAGGCTCAGCAGCGCACCGAAGGGCAGCGTGTAGAAACTCCTACAGCTCCTGTAACCACTACAGAGACTCCTACTGTAACTCCTGTTACAACAACACCAGTAACACAGACACGTGTTATCGACAATACCGATGCTACTCCTGTTCGCCAGGAGAGAGTCGAAGTACAGTCAGGTGCTGCTCTTAAGGCTTACAGCGTTGTTGTTGGCTCGTTCCAGCTCAGAGCTAATGCCGAGGGTGAGGTACAGCGTCTTATCAACAAGGGATATGATGCTCGTCTGGTATATACCGCTGACAATAATATGTATCGTGTAGTAGCATCTTCGTTCGACAGCAAGGCCGATGCTATCAGCAGCCGTGACCAGCTGTCTTCTCAGTACCAGGGTGCTTGGTTGCTCTACGCGAAATAAGCAAGATACATTACTGTGGCGCGTATTCTTTCCATTGACTACGGTAAGAAACGTACAGGTTTGGCAGTCACCGATCCTCTGCAAATCATAGCCGGAGGATTGGCGACTGTCTCTACATCTGAACTGTTCGATTACCTGAAGGCTTATACGTCTCGCGAAGATGTTGAGCGTATCATTATTGGTGAGCCTCGTCAGCCCAATGGCGAACCCAGTGAGAATCTTGCACGTGTGCAGCAGTTTGTCAACCGTTGGCGAAAGGCCATGCCGCAGATTCCCATTGACTATTATGATGAACGCTTCACCTCAGTCCTTGCCCATCAGGCTATGTTGGACGGTGGACTGAAGAAAAAGGCTCGTCAGAACAAGGCGTTGGTTGACGAAATCAGTGCCACCATCATCCTGGAAGACTATATGCGCAGTCGCAAGTAATCATAATTCTCAATTCCCAATTCTCAATTCTCAATTCGAATGATATTACCTATTTATATTTATGGCCAGCCGGTCTTGCGCAAGGTTGCTGAAGACATACCTGCCGACTATCCTCAGCTGAAGGAGCTGCTGGCCGATATGTTTGAAACGCTTACTGCATCTGACGGTGTCGGACTGGCAGGCCCACAGATAGGAAAAGCCATCCGTGTGGCAGTGATTGACCTCGATGTGCTGAAGGATGACATGCCAGAGTATAAGGACTTCCGGCATGCTTATATCAATCCGCACATCATTGAGTTCGATGACGAAAAGACGGCAACAATGGAAGAAGGCTGCCTCTCGCTGCCTGCTATCCATGAGAAGGTGACACGTCCTACACGTATTCATGTGCAGTGGCTCGACGAGAACCTGCAACCGCACGACGAGTGGGTCGAAGGTTATCTGGCTCGTGTCATGCAGCACGAATTCGACCACTTAGACGGTAAGATGTTTATCGACCGTATTTCACCCTTGCGCAAACAACTGATTAAGAGCAAGCTTCGTGCTTTGCTCCAGGGGCGTTATCACTGTGGCTACAAGACGAAGGCCGTTAAACATTGAAAATTCCGATTAAGCGAGAGCCATGATGCTCGCATCAATGGCTGAGCGTGAGGAATTTAGCCCAAAGGGCAACATTGAATATTGAACATTGAATATTGAACATTGAACATTATAAATTGAAGATGAGAAAGGTGGCATGGCTGAGAGGAGTGTTACTGTTGTTGGCATTGCAATGTTCAATGTTCAATGTTCAATGTTCAATGTGCCTTGCCCAGTTCAATACCGACCGACTGATCATGATTGGGCGTTCGGCATTGTATTACGAGGACTATGTCCTCAGCATCCAGTATTTCAACCAGGCCATCGCTTCAAAGCCTTATCTCTATGAGCCTTGGTTCTTCAGGGCTGTTGCCAAGTATTATCTCGACGACTACGCTGGTGCCGAACAGGACTGTTCGGCAGCCATCGACCGTAATCCTTATATTGTCAACCTCTATGAGTTGCGTGGGTTGACGCGTATTCAGCAGAAGAAATACCAAGAGGCCATAGGCGACTATACGAAAGCACTCAAGTATGACCCTGAAGGTCAGAACCTCTGGCATAACCGCATCCTTTGTCGTATTCAGGAGAAAGACTACGACCGTGCCCACTTGGAGCTTGACACCATGCTGACCCGATGGAGCCAGTATGCCCGGGGCTACTCCATGCGTGCCGAAATCTATATGCTGCAACAGGACACCGCCAGTGCCATCACTGCCTTGGACCGCAGTCTGGAACTTGACCCCTACGATGGTGCCATCTGGGCTGAGCGTGCCATCATTAGTCTGGCACGTAGTGAGTGGAAGGAGTCGGAGGAATTTCTTAGCAAAGCCATCCATCTGTTGCCTAAGCAAGCCAACAACTACATTAACCGTGCCTTGGCACGTTACAACCAGAACAACCTGCGTGGTGCCATGGCTGACTATGATGCGGCACTCGACTTCGACCCCAATAATTTCCTGGGGCACTATAACCGCGGACTGTTGCGTGCTCAGGTAGGAGACGATAACCGGGCTATTATCGACTTTGACTTCGTGCTGAAGTTAGAGCCCGACAACCTCATGGCACTCTATAATCGTGCTACGCTCCTGGACAAGACGGGCAACCTGCGTGGTGCCATTCGCGACTATACGAAGGTAATCGACGAATACCCTAACTTCTGGACTGGTCTGCAGAGCCGTGCCAACTGCTATCGACGCTTAGGCATGACGAAGCAGGCAGAAGCCGACGAGTTCCGTGTCTATAAGGCACAGTTGTATAAACATCTTTATGGCACACAACCGCGTCTGAACAAGCGACAGATGCGTCGTCGCTCGGACGATGACCTGGAGAAGTACAACCAGATTGTTGTGGCTGACGAGGAAGAGATAGAACACGAGTATAAGAGTGAGTATCGCGGACGTGTGCAGAACCGCAAGGTTCAGATTGAGCTGTTGCCCCTTTACGGGCTGTCGCTGAAACGCACGGTGAACGATGTACGCACCAAACTCACACTTGACCGTCATGTGGAATCGTACAACCAACAGCGTGGCGTGCGCCAGTTGTTCCTGTCGAACACACAAACCACCCTTGACGAAGCGCAAACCAACAGCTACTTCGCCTATATCGACTCGCTGTCCGTCGCCATAGGAGCACAGACGAGCAAGGCAGCGCTCTACTTCCAGCGGGCTGTGGCATACACGGAGATACAGAACTTCGACAGTGCCATCGACGATCTGACCACTTATCTGCAGAGTGATACTGCCAGTGTCCTGGCCCTGTGGCAGCGTGCCTATTGCCAGTCGAAGGCTAACGACTTCAATGCCTCGCAGGGTACCGATGTAGGCATGAAGACAGCCAATGTCATTGGTGACCTGACGGAAGCCGTCACGTTAAGTCCGCAGAACGCATACCTTCTCTATAATAGGGGAACCATTTATGCCCAGCGTGCTGACTACGACCGTGCCATTGAGGACTTCACCAAAGCGATAGAACAAGACCCACAGTTGGCAGAGGCGTATTACAACCGAGGGCTGTCCTACCTCTACAGCAACCGTCAGCAGGAAGGCATCGCCGACCTGTCGAAAGCAGGAGAGTTAGGTCTATACACCGCCTATTCGGTCATTAAGAAATACAGAAACAAATAATAAGAAGATGGAACAGCAAGCTATGTTATCGCCGGGAACGCTGCTACGCGGTGGTGCCTATCGGGTGGAAAAGGCGCTCAGCTCGGGTGGCTTTGGCAATACCTACGTGGTGACCAACTTGAACTTCGACGAGGTATGTGCCATGAAAGAGTTTTTCATGAAAGGCATCAACCTGCGCAACGGCAACACCGTGACGGTCAGCGTGCCAGACAACCGCCCTTCGTTCGACGCGCAACGTGACAAGTTCAAGAAGGAGGCACAACGCCTGTGGAAACTGAAGAACGACCACATTGTCCACGTGCACGATCTGTTCGAGGAGAACGGCACCGTGTATTACGTCATGGACTTCATTGACGGCGAGTCTTTGGCCGAACGGCTGAAGCGCATGGGCCGTCCTCTGACCGAGGACGAACTGGAGCCGCTGCTCCGTCA
Organism: Prevotella sp.; assembly: GCA_017423565.1. GTDB lineage: Bacteria > Bacteroidota > Bacteroidia > Bacteroidales > Bacteroidaceae > Prevotella. The sequence continues at coordinate 9,559 of JAFPED010000045.1, forward strand.
GGCGCTCGATGCGTTGGAAACGGTGCATGACCAGAAAATATGGCACCTTGACATCAAGCCCGCCAACATGATGGTCGATCGGCAGGGGCACCTCTATCTCATTGACTTCGGAGCCTCCAAACAACTGCACACCTCCGACGGTCACTCTGTTGCCACCTCATCGGCCATGGCCTTTACGCCAGGCTATGCGCCATTGGAACAGACCGACCAGAACTTCAAGCTGTTTGGTCCTTGGACCGACCTCTATGCGCTGGGGGCTTCCATCTATAAACTGCTGACTGCCGACACGCCTCCTTCAGCGTCTGAGATTATCGCGATGGGCGGTCGTCCGCTGTTCCCGCCCGTTGTCAGTCCGCGCATGCAGCACCTTGTGGCATGGATGATGAATCCTGCCTTTACGCAGCGGCCGCAGTCAGCTGCTGACGTGCTCAAGTTCCTCAATACGCCCTTCGTGGTGGAGGACGAGCAGACCGTGATGGATACCACTTCGCTACCCATTGAGGAAGAGACGGTCATTACGACACCTCCGCCTACGCCTAAGCCAGCACCCAAACCGGAGTCTAAGCCTGCGCCAGAACCAGATCTCATTTCTGAACCAGAGCCTGCGCCTGTCTATGAAGATGATGAACCTAAGTCGAAGACCCCGTGGGGGCTTATTGTCGGAATCGTGATGGTGGTGGTTGCTTTCTGTGGTGTGGGTGGATTCGGATACCTGCTGTTGAGCGGAAATTCGACCGAAGAGGATGTTGTTACAGCATCAGCAGACCCCGCTAATACACAGCAGATTGTCACCATACCTTTTACCTCCAGCTTTGGCGACAAGGGACAATATACGGGTCCTGTGGATGAAGACGGAAAGCCACAAGGTGACGGCAAGGTGGTCTTTGATAATGGCTGCACCTACAACGGCCCGTTCTTACATGGCTTGATGCAGGGTGCGAATGCTTCTTACACTTACAAGGACGGTTCGCGCTTTGAGGGTACAATGAAGGCTGACCACTTCTCTGACGGCATTTATACCGCCACGGACGGCAGCTACTTCCAGGGCACCTTCGATGTCTCAGGACAACCCCTGAAGGGAGCCTGGTACGGAAAGAATGGTAAGGTAATCGAAAAAGTCGGCTGACCTTACCGCACTATATACCATATTATGATTACAATCGACTGGTGCAGCAGTTGGTCCAGGCCGTAAAGCACCCAATAGGATTTCTGCTTGATGTCGGCAAGGAAAGGGAACTTCAAGGATAGTATGGTTTTGCTGGTGTCGATGGCGAAGTGGGTTACCAGTTCCAACACCATCACCAGTAACAGCATCTGTCCGTTAACGCCAGACAGTAGTAGGCATATGCCCATCAGTACAGCATGGATGCCGCCATGACAGAGTATCGGCCACAGATTCCGGCCGTCCGACTTTGCCTGTATCAGCGCCGGCCACGTCAGACAGAAGTCTGCCAAGTAGTGGCATGTCAATAGGGCTATGAGAAGTAGTGCGGCTGTCATTACTCAATAATCTTGCCTGTCTTGTCGATTCTATGCCAAATCCCATCACCGTCCATGACCTTGGCTATGCCTTTATCGAATGGGGTAACTTTTTTCCACTGGCAAGGAATGACCACCTTTCCAGTCATGTCAATAAAGCCATGCTTGAAGTTGTCATTCATGACTTCCATTAAACCGTCTTTAAAGGAATACCCCATTTGTTCCCACTGGCAAGGGATAACCATCTTGCCGGTCTTGTCAATAAAGCCATACCTATCGTTTTCATCCATAACCCTTGCTAGCCCCTTATTGAAACTGTCAGCCTTTTTCCATGTACAAGGAATAACAAGCTTACCCTTTTCATTGATATAGCCCCATTTGCGGCCTGACTTGACAGCATACAGACCTTCGCTGAGATCATCTATCCAACTCCACTTAAAAGGAATAACTTCTTTACCCGTTTTATCAATGATTCCCCACTTTTTATCGTAACCTTTAGCAACTCTTGCCAATCCTTTAGAAAAATGTAATGCATCATACAACATGCCAAATGGTATGACAAACTTTCCCGTCTTGTCAATGAAGCCCCATTTCCCTCCATATTCACTCATGACGGCAGCCAGGCCCTCACTGAAATAATTTGCCCTCCCCCAAATACAGGGAAGAACCACTTTTCCTGTCTTGTCAATGTAGCCCCATTTTCGGTTGTCATCCATGACGTAAGCCAGACCCTCGCTAAAATATAACTCTGCCTCTTGCCACTGACAGGGGATTATCACCTTACCCGTCTTGTCGATAAAGCCATATTTACCATTGTCGTCCATAACCCTTACAAGACCGTCCCTGAATACCATATCTGCCTCTTTCCATGTACAGGGAATGACCACATTACCCGTCTTATCAATAAATCCATACTTGTTGTTGCTGTCCTTAACACGCGCCAGTCCCTCAACAAATCGACCAGCATCCCACCACGTACAGGGAATGACGATGTCTCCAGTTTCATTGATAAAGCCACATGACATGCCATGTAACCCAGTCCGATATACTGCTAAGCCATCATTGAAATTCTCACATGAATTAAGTCGAAGCTTACGATCTTTTTCTTCTCGTGCCGCTTGTTCTCTTGCAGCTTCTTCCCTTGCTGCCTGTTCTCTTGCAGCTTGTTCGCGAGCCGCCTGTTCTTCCGCTTCACGTTTCTTGCGGGCCTCTTCTTCACGCTGGCGCTGAGCCGCAGCTTCCTGTTGCTGCCGTCTCTTCTTCGCTGCAGCCTCACGTTCCTGCCGTGCCTTCCGCTCGGCAGGCGTCTCAATCTTTTTCTGTGCACAGACATTCGTAGTGGGTACCAACGATAGCACGAAGGCTGCTAAGAGGAGTTTCAGGATTGTTTTCATAAGCTTATAGTTATCATTCTGCTGACAAAGATAGTGGAAAAAATGCGAATCGCCAAATGTTTTTAGATATTTCTTTGGAGCATACTGACTACAGAACCTTTACTCGGTATGTAAGCAGGTGTTACTCGCCATGTAAAGGGCCTTTACTCGGTAAGTAATACATACTCCTTTTTTCTATTTGGACAGTATGGACAGTAGGACAGTATTATGAAATATCACGCGTACGTGCACGTACGTACGCGTGGCTGTTTTCGGAATTTTACTGTCCTACTGTCCTTGTGTCCTTGGGATGATGCAAAGATACAAAATTTTTAAGCCGATTCCAAATTTTTTATGAAAAAATGCAAGGGAAATCATGATTTTTGCTGATTGGCCTTAAAATCCCTTGGTCGTTCGAAAATAAATGTGTATCTTTGCCGATACGAAAGGAAGGAAACTATGTCTGAGGAAAGAAAAATAGAATTATTCAAGACAAAATGACGATTAGCTATGTTTGAAGAGGAAATAAGACAATATGAGCAGGTACGGCGTGAATATGAGGAGAGCATTGTCCAGAAGATGGCACGTACCGACTACATGGACTGGAATGAGGTGCTGTTCTCCACTCATTCATGCGCCATTGAGGGCAACTCGTTCACTGTTGATGATACTCGCATCCTGAAAGAGCAGGGACTGGCAATGGTGCCCGTAGGACATTCCTTGCTGGAATGTACGGAGATGGCCGACCACTTCCGTGCCTTTCGCTATATAACCACACATCTCGATGCTGCCTTCGATGAGACGCTGCTGTGCGAGACCAACAGGCTGGTTACGGAGAATACGCTGGCATATCGCGCTCCTGGTGCCATCGCAGGCACTTACACTACTGAGGACATGGCAGCAGGCGACACCGTCTTTGGCGACCATGAGACACTGGTGGGACGCGTGCCGGCTCTGCTGGCATCGACAGCGGAAGCTATCCGGAATAACATCCACCCGATGGTTGTGGCTGCTCGTTTCCACGGATTCTTCGAATACCTGCATCCCTTCCGTGACGGCAATGGCCGTACCGGTCGCCTGCTCTCCAACTGGATTCTGTTACACGCAGGCCACCCCCTCCTGATTATCGATGTGAAGGACCGTGCTGCCTATATCAGCGCACTTCGCCAGATACGCAGTGAGGGTACTGACGAACATCTGGTCAGCTTCTTTTTCCGTGCTGCAACAGAACGTATGGCGAATGAGCTGGCTCAGAAACGCAGCAATACGCACCTTGGTCTCTTCCTCTTTTGACCAGCCTAAGGCCGCTTGGCAGCCTGTAGGCGTTAAAGAATAATAAATGTTACCCAAACTTTTCGTATTTTTGCAATTTGTGATTTATTATAGCATGATGAAGAAACGTATCATAACAATTTGTCTGGCAGCCTTCGTGCTGTCGTTGATGCCAATGACGTACGTGTCGGCACAGACAAAGATTGAAACGCCTGCAGAGCGCAAGGCACGGCAGGAGCGAGAAGCTGCGGCGAAGAAGAGACGGCAGCAGCAGAATGCGGCAGCCCGACGTCAGCGTAATCAAACAACTTGGGAACAGGAAGAATGCAACGAACGGCTTCGTTCGTGTGGAGAGTTTTATGAAGGTTTGGCAACTTTTAGGGATGCTAACGGCATGTATGGCTTTATTGACAAGAAAGGTAGGGTGGTAAGCCCCAACCAGTGGAAAACTGCATGGCCTTTCCGTGGGGGCTTAGCTCTGGTTAAGGACCCCAACAACAGGTGGGGCTTTATCGACAAGACAGGCAAGGTTGTTATCCCCTGTCAGTGGGAACATGCCTGGAGTTTTCACGGGGACCTAGCTGCTGTTCAGGATACCAACGGTAAGTGGGGGTTTATTGACAAGACGGGCAAGGTGGTCATACCGTGCCAGTGGGAAGTTGCAGAGAGTTATAGTGAGGGCCTGGCTCGGGTCAGGGACTTCAGCGACAAGTGGGGGTATATTGATAAGACAGGCAAGGTTGTTCTTCCCTGTCAGTGGAAAGTTGCATGGGATTTCAGTGAGGGTCTAGCTCCGGTCTCAGACGCTAACGGAAAATATGGATTTATCGACAAAACGGGCAAGGTGGTCATACCGTGCCAGTGGGAAGTTGCAGGCTCTTTTAGCGAGGACCTAGCTTCAGTCGCGGATGCTAATGGGAATTATGGCTTTATTGACAAGGCTGGCAAGGTTGTCATCCCGTGCCAGTGGAAAGTTATAGGGGATTTCTATGAGGGGTTGGCTTTGGTCAGAGATGACAATAAAAAGTATGGTTTTATTGACAAGACGGGCAAGGTGGTCCTCCCGTGTCAGTGGAAAAATGCATGGCCTTTTCGCGAAGGTCTGGCTCAGGTCGAGGACTTCAACGGGAAAAAGCATAAAATTGACAAGACGGGAAAGATTGTGGAGTGAAGTTCCTTATCTGGCATAAAAAACTCCGCATTTGCTTTGCTGTTTAACAGAAATATGTTATATTTGCACAAGTAACTTAAAACTATAGTATTATGAAAAGAATTATCAATGTATTATTAGTAGCCAGTGTGCTGTCGTTAGTTCCTGCGACGTATGCATGTGCACAGTGGAAAATGCGAGGTAATTACAGCGAGGGCCTGGCTGCTGTCAGAAACGACAACTGGAGGTGTGGCTTTATCGACAAGACGGGAGAGCTGGTCATTCCCTGCCAGTGGATGAGTGCAAGATCTTTCAGCGAGGGTCTGGCTGCAGTCACGGACGACAATGACAAATGCGGCTATATTGACAAAACAGGAAAGTTGGTTATTTCCTGCCAATGGGATATGGGCTGGGAATTCAGTGAGGGCCTAGCTCCAGTCAAAGATTCTAACGGCAAATGGGGTTATATTGACAAAACAGGAAAGCTGATTCTTCCTTGCCAGTGGAAAAATGCATGGTATTTCGATGATGGTTGGGCTGTTGTTAGGGATGCTAGCGGAAAGAAGGGTTTTATTGACAAAACAGGCAATGTTGTCATTCCCTGCCAGTGGAATGATGCAAGTTCTTTCCGCGATGGTCTGGCCGAGGTCGAGGACGCCAAAGGTAAGAGTGGCTTTATTGACAAAACAGGCAAGGTTGTTATTCCTTGTAAGTGGGAAATGAGTTGGGGCTTTAGCGAGGGTATTGCTCCAGTCAAGAACGCTAAAGGCAAGTGGGGCTTCATTGACAAAACGGGCAAGATGCTTATTCCATTTAAGTGGAATGATGCATGGCGTTTCCATGAGGGTTGTGCTGTTGTTGCGGATGCCAGAGATAAGTACGGTTTTATCGACAAAACAGGCAAGGTGATCATTCCATGCAAGTGGAAATCTGCTTATGAATTCTACGAGGGTCTTGCTGCTGTTCAGGACGCCAGTGAGAAGTGGGGTTATATTGACAAGACTGGTAAGTTGGTCATCCCCTATCAGTGGAAAGATGCAAGTTCTTTCAGAGATGGTATGGCTGAAGTAAAGGATGCCGACAACAAAACGTATTTTATTGATAAGACGGGTAAGGTTGTACAATAAGTAAATATTTACGTTTATGAAAACAATAATTAAAATCCTATTGGCAGTCTTTGTGCTGTCGTTCGTGCCTGCGAAGTATGCAAGTGCACAGACAAAAAAGTGGAGTTATCAAGGCATATTCAGCGAGGGCATGTCTATGGTCATTGATGCCAACGATAAATGTGGATTTATTGACGGGAAGAGCAAGTTGGTCATTCCCTGTCAGTGGGAATGGGCAAATCCTTTCTATGAGGGTCTTGCTTCTGTCCAGGATGCCAATGGCAAGAATGGCTTTATCAACAAGACTGGCAAGGTGGTTATTCCCTGTCAGTGGAAAGGTGCAGGTTCTTTTAGCGAGGGCTTGGCAGATGTTCAGGATGCCAACGACAAGTGGGGCTATATTGACAAGACGGGTAAGGTGCTTATTCCCTGTCAGTGGAAAGGTGCAGGTTCTTTTAGCGAGGGCTTGGCATATGTAGAGGATGAAAACTACAAGTATGGTTTTATTGATAAGACTGGCAATCTTGTCATTCCCTGCCAGTGGGGATTTGTAGGATCATTTAGCGAAGGCTTGGCTCCTGTCCGGGACTCCAACGGCAAGTGGGGCTTTATTGACAAGACAGGCAAGGTGGTTATTCCCTGCCAGTGGGAATGGGCACATGCTTATAGCGAAGGTCTAGCTGCGGTTAAAGATGCCAACAAAAAGTATGGCTTTATCGACAAAACAGGCAAGGTTGTTATTCCTTGTAAGTGGGAAGATGATTTATCGACGTTTTCTTTTAAAAATGGTTTAGCAGCAGTTAAGGACGCTCACGGCACGTGGGGCTATATTGATAAGACAGGTAAGGTGGTCATTCCCTGCAAGTGGAAAGAGGCAAGTGAGTTCAGCGAGGGTCTTGCTGCAGTTCAAAATATTAGTGACAGATGGGGCTTTATCGACATGAAAGGCGAGATAGCATTTCTATGCAGATTTATAAACGTAACACCCTTCCGTAATGGTAGAGCTTCGGTCATTGACATCAACGGGAAAACGTCTTTTATTTACAAGACAAGAAAGGATGCAAAATAAGAAAATAGTTTATGCCTATGAAAACAATTGTAAAAAATCTATTGGTAGTCGTCGTGCTGTCGTTAGTACCAGCTACACATGTTTGTGCGCAGTGGAAATATCTGGGTGAATTCAAAGATGGCCTGGCTCGGGTTCGGGATGCCAACGAAAACTGGGGTTTTATCGACAAAACTGGTAAGGTGGTTATTCCGTGCAAATGGTTTGATGCAGGATCTTTCAGTGAGGGTTTAGCTCCTGTACTTGACTTTACTGTATTCAAGCGGGGCTTCATTGACAAGACAGGAAAAGTGGTCATTCCCTGCCAATGGAAGAATGTCGGTTTTTTTAGTGAGGGTATGGCTGTGGTCGTAGATGCCAACGATATGTATGGCTTTATTGACAAGACAGGTAAAGTGGTTGTTCCCTGTCAATGGAAAAAAACAGGGGCTTTCCGCGAAGGTGTAGCCGTGGTTACGGACACCAATGGCAAATGTGGTTATATCGATATGACAGGAAAGGTAGTCATTCCCTGCCAGTGGGTAGCTGCGTTTGATTATAGTGAGGGACTGGCTGTGGTCGTGGATGCTAATGGCATGCGGGGTTTTATTGACAAGACTGGCAAAGTGGCCATTCCCTGCAAGTGGAAAAATACAGGTGCGTTCCATGAGGATTTATCTGCAGTCCAAGATGCCAACAATAATTGGGGTTTTATCGACAAAACTGGCAAGGTGGTCATCTCCTGTAAGTGGAAAAATGCACATAATTTCAGTGATGGTCTGGCTGCGGTCCAAGACGTTCAAGGCAAGTGGGGCTATATCAACAAGACCGGCAAGATGGTTATCCCTTGCAAGTGGAAAATGGCAGTTGATTTCAGCGAAGGTCTGGCTGTGGTTCAAGATGCCAACAGTAAGTGTGGCTTTATTGATAAGACTGGCAAACTTGTCATTCCCTGCAAGTGGAATGGTGTAGGGCCTTTTAGTAATGGTCTTGCTCAGGTTGTAGATGCCAACGGAAAGTGGGGTTATATTGACAAGACCGGTAAGGTTGTAAAATGATAAGTCTATAATGAAGAACATTGTAAAAATCCTATTGGCAGTATTGACCGGCAGTCGAGCCTGCTCACGTTCGGAAAAACGAACAAGTTTGTTTTTCTCTTTCTTAATCGCAGCCTTTGTACTATCGCAGACTCCTTCGATTTACATTTGTGCGCAAGGACATATTGAGACGCCTGCGGAGCGCAAGGCACGGCAGGAACGTGAGGCTGCAGCGAAGAAGAAAAGACAGATGAAACCGTCAACAAGGATAATTGCCGAGCCTTTGCAGATAGACACTTTTATTGTTAATGGTGTGTCGTTTAAGATGGTGCATGTGGAAGGTGGCACCTTCAAAATGGGCTGCAATAATTATAATAAGGGTTCAATGCCTGTTCATCAGGTAACACTCTCCACTTTCTGTATTGGTGAGACTGAGGTGACGCAAGAGCTGTGGCAGGCTGTGATGGGGAGTAATCCTTCCAAATTTGTGGGACTTCATCGTCCTGTAGAATGTGTTAGCTGGGATGATTGCCAGAAGTTTATCCAAAAGTTGAACTCGTTGACAAATTCCTCATTCCGCCTTCCTACGGAAGCAGAGTGGGAGTATGCTGCACGTGGTGGCAAGCGTAGCAAAGGCTGCAAGTTTGCGGGCAGTAACACGGTTGGCAACGTGGCATGGTACGACGAAAACAGCAACAATGAGACGCATAATGTAGCAGCAAAACGTGCCAACGAATTAGGACTGTACGATATGTCAGGGAACGTCAGTGAATGGTGTCAGGACTTTTTCGGCCCCTACAGTTCTGACAGCCAAACGAACCCTACTGGCCCTTCTACGGGTTTCGAGCACATATCACGTGGTGGTAACTTTAGGATTTCCTATGGCTTTTGCCAAGTGTGGTATCATCAAGATTATCTACAAGGTTATGCCACCTATGAAATAGGTTTCCGACTTGCCCTATGAAACATCTTTATATAATTTGAGTGCGATGAAGAAACCGAATAGTAGTTTTTGGAAAATGGTGGGCAAGCATATCGTTTTGCCTATGTTGTTGTATTTCTTTATATTGTTGCTCAGCCTTGTTACTAACCACAGTTCATGGTTAAACGATAAAGCTATAACCCGATATATTCCTGGACTTATTATTATTGCTTCTATAATATGGATGTGGGCAGAGCATAATAGTGTGTTTGTAAAATGGTCTATAGATTTTTGGGGAGATTGGGGAAAAATGGATACATTGGGAAGATATAAGGGAACTTTCCATATGTTGTCATCCATACTATTAATGGCAGCTCTTTGTGGAAGCATGTATGGAATCTATTTTTTTGTTGCAAATAGAGTCTCTGTCCGGCAAATTGAAAAGTTTGATGCTCAGACTGATATTTCAAATGATATTCGCATCGTAGTTGACGACTTGCTCCTTGATAGTTCTTTGGTAACTATTACATATGATGTAAGTTTCCCAAAATCGAAGTATATGGACTACAAGATAATAACAGCTAATGTATATAGGTGCATTAAGAATCGTCCTGATGTCTGGCTTGTGCTATCAGACAGCATACATGTAGATGAATGTGAACTGCAGAGCGATAGTGTCGTCATGGATTATGTGGACGTAATCTACAAGAAGAAAATACCTTTTAAACCTCAACATGCCCAAAGCTATTGTATTGATAAAATTGAATACGAACAATTGGTTGCAAATATGCAAGGGGCGTATGAAGAAAAATATGGTGAAAAGACGTTTCCGCAGGGGACCCCTATTTATGTGCTATCGCCAGTGGATGATTTCAAGAAACATCTCATGTTAATCATAATTGTTCCGTTCACTATCATGTTCTTTATTTTTATCTATCGTTTGAGTATATATGAAGACAAAATAAATAATGATTATGAAAACCATCCTTAAACTTCTGTTGGCAGCCTTCGTGCTGTCGTTAGTGCCCGCGACATACGTTGCGGCACAAGGTCATATCGAGACACCCGCCGAGCGGAAGGCCCGGCAGGAGCGGGAAGCTGCGGCGAAGCGGAAGCGGCAACAGCCCCGTCAACATTGGGAAGAAAAGGCCGAGAGATACAGTGAGGGATTGGCATGGGTTGCCGACAAAAACTGGCGTAAGGGCTTTGTTGATAAGTCTGGACGTTTGGTTATTCCCTGCACATGGAAGGATGTGCGTAACTTTAGTGAAGGATTGGCCTTAGTTCAGGACGACAATGGCTTATGGGGCTATATTGACAAGGCGGGTAAGGTGGTACTTCCCTGCAAGTGGTATAGAGCTGGGAACTTTAGTGAGGGCTTGGCGGTTTTCCGTCATGCAGACCTTGACAGACAGGGTTATATTGACAAAACAGGTAAGGAGGTCATCCCCTGCCAGTGGAGATATACCACGAACTTCAGTGAAGGCTGGGCCTTAGTGAGGGAAGACAATTACAAGCCGTGGTACTATATTGACAAAACGGGTGAAATTGTACTGGAGTGCCCTAATGAGTATGAGTATCCACATAGTTTTACTGAGGGATTGGCTGGCGTGCAGGATAAAAGTAGTCATAAGTGGGGCTATATCAACAAACGCGGTGAACTGGTAATTCCCTGTGTCTGGAGAAATGTCTATGATTTCAAGAACGGACGTGCCGAAGTAATTGATGACAATGAAAAACAGCATTACATAGACAAAACAGGCAAAGTTATAAAGTAATGAAAAACGGGATGCTCCGCTGCCAGGAGCATCCCGTTCATATTGGAGTTCTACTCCTCGGGTGCTGACTTCCAGTAGGTAAAGAGGAAGAAAGCAATGGCTGCGAGGCCAAGGATTTCGATGCCGGTGCCCAAGAAGGAGCAGATGGTCAGGAAGTTGACGGGGAAATAACTCTCGAACACCATCCTAAAGAAGAAGGTGACGAAGCTCAGGATGTGGATGACGAGTAGGACTGCTGTGCCCCCAAGGCCAGCCAAAGCGGCTTTCTTTAAACTGATGTTCATGTTACTTTATTTTATTGTTAGACGTAATTTGGGTACAAAGATACAAAATAATTGGCAATTGGCAACAGATAATTGATAATTATTTTGTAATTTTGCCGCCGATTTAAACTTAAACATATATTGTAGATATGATTCAGATTACTTTTCCCGACGGATCTGTTCGCTCGTATGAGCAGGGCGTGACGGGTTTTGAAATTGCCGAGAGCATTTCGCCGGCTCTGGCACGCGACGTACTCAGTTGCGGAGTTAACGGCGAGACAGTAGAGTTGAACCGCCCCATCATGGAGGATGCTAAGATTGAGCTGTACAAGTGGGACGACGAAGAAGGCAAGCACACGTTCTGGCACACCAGTGCACACTTGCTGGCTGAGGCATTGCAGGAGTTGTATCCTGGCATTCAGTTTGGCTTCGGACCTGCCATCGAAAACGGTTTCTTCTACGACGTGCTGTTGAAGGACGGTGAAATGATTAAGGAGAGTGACTTCCCCAAAATCGAGGACAAGATGCGTGAGCTGGCTTCGAAGAAGGAGCCTGTCGTACGTCGTGAGGTGTCGAAGGCTGATGCCCTGAAGGAGTTTGCTGCCGACGGCCAGACCTACAAGTGCGAGCATATTGACGAGGATCTTGAGGACGGTACCATCACTACATATACACAAGGTGCATTCACCGACCTTTGTCGTGGTCCACACTTGGTAAACACAGGTGCCATCAAGGCTATCAAACTGACCAATGTGGCAGGTGCCTTCTGGCGTGGTGATGCTACGAAGCAGCAGTTGCAGCGTCTGTATGGCATCTCGTTCCCCAAGAAGAAGATGCTCGATGAGTATCTCGTAATGCTCGAAGAGGCAAAGAAACGCGACCATCGTAAGATTGGTAAGGAGATGGAACTGTTCATGTTCTCTGACAAGGTAGGCAAGGGCTTACCCATTTGGCTGCCAAAGGGTACAGAGCTCCGTCTGCGTCTGCAGGATCACCTGCGTAAGGTTCAGAAACGTTTTGGATATCAAGAGGTTATCACTCCACATATCGGCTCGAAAAACCTCTACGTCACCTCTGGTCACTGGGATCATTATGGTAAGGATTCTTTCCAGCCCATCACCACTCCCGAGGAGGGCGAGATTTATATGCTCAAACCGATGAACTGTCCTCACCACTGTGAGATTTTCGCATGGAAGCCACGCAGCTATCGTGACCTGCCATTGCGCATTGCTGAGTTTGGTACGGTCTATCGTTACGAGCAGTCAGGCGAATTGCATGGATTTACCCGTGTACGTTCGTTCACTCAGGACGATGCTCATATCTTCTGCCGTCCCGATCAGGTGAAGCAGGAGTTCCTCAACGTGATGGATATTATAGGTATCGTGCTCACCGCCTTTGGTTTCAACTTCGAGGCACAAATCTCCCTGCGCGATCCTAACGACCACGATAAGTATGTGGGTACCGACGAGGACTGGGCACTGGCAGAGCGCGCCATTGTTGAGGCTTGCCAGGAGAAGGGTCTGCCTGCCAAGGTAGAATATGGTGAGGCAGCATTCTATGGTCCTAAGCTCGACTTCATGATCAAGGATGCCATTGGCCGTCGCTGGCAGTTAGGTACCATTCAGGTCGATTACAACCTGCCTAAGCGTTTCCAACTGGAATATACCGACGAGGACAACCAGAAGAAGACACCTGTCATGATTCACCGTGCACCATTTGGCTCACTCGAGCGTTTCACGGCTGTGCTCATCGAGCATACCAGTGGTCACTTCCCACTCTGGCTCACTCCCGACCAGGTAGCTATCCTGCCCCTGTCGGAGAAGTACAACGACTATGCTCATCAGGTGATGAAGCAGCTTGACCTGGCTGGTGTACGTGCTCAGGTAGATGACCGTAACGAGAAACTGGGTCGTAAGATTCGTGACAACGAGCTGAAACGTATTCCTTACATGCTCATCGTTGGTGAGAAGGAAGCTGCTGAGGGTCTTGTCTCTATGCGTCAGCAGGGTGGTGGCGAACAGGCTACTATGACTGTTGATGAGTTTGCTCAGAAGATCAATGGCTTGGTAGCAGAAATGACCAAGGACTTCTAAGAGAAAATGATGAATACTGACTTCTTAGGAAGGGCACAATTACTGTTGGGCGATGACGTTATGCAACGTGTCGCCCAACAGCGTGTTATCGTGTTTGGATGCGGTGGGGTAGGGTCCTGGTGCATCGAAGCACTGGTTCGCTCTGGCATCCGTCACCTGACCATCGTCGATTTCGACCGTGTCAGTATTACCAACATCAACCGTCAGCTGATGGCTACTCAAGAAACCGTAGGACAGGTGAAGGTAGAAGCCATGCGTGACCATCTGCTGACCATTAACCCTGAGGCTGACATCACCATCAGGAATGAGGTGTACAACCAAGACAGTGCCTCCAGTTTCCAGTTGGATGACTACGACTACGTAATAGATGCCATCGACTCACTGCCCGACAAGCAGCTGCTCATTGAGCAAGCCACCCGTTCGAAGGCCAAGCTCTTCTCGTCTATGGGTGCAGCCTTGAAACTGGATCCCACACGTGTTCAGGTGGCAGAGTTCTGGAAGGTAAAGGGTTGTCCGTTGGCACGTGCCTTGCGTCAGCGTTTCAAAAAGTCCCAGCGCTTCCCTGCCCGTAAGTTCCAGTGTGTGTTCAGCGAGGAACTGGTACGTAACCAAGGTATTGGTGAGCAGGCTAATGGCAGTCTGGTACACATCACCGCCATCTTTGGTTTCACCCTTGCCGGTTTGGTCATAAGTGATATACAAAAACGAACTAAACTCGTCTGAAATAATACATCGGGCCATCCAAGGCAGCATTGTCGTCGATGATAAGAAAACCATTGAAAAGCCTTGTGAAGAACGTGACAGAGCCGCCAATAGTTATCTTGTTGTCTTCCAGAGAATAGGCATACGTGCCTGACTGAACAATAGCATAGGCATATGTGCTTGAAGGGACAAAATTCAGGTTACCTGCAGACGTTACAACAACTGTTCCGTCTTGACGGAATTGGACGATGAACTCTCCTCGCGAGATATTGTGAAGACCACCGTATTGAGAGGAACCATAAGCCATATACCACGAACCTTCAATGTCCGACAGAACGAGTGGTTCCTGATAGCACTGTCCTGTCAGTTTGTTTTCGGTTCGCTGATATTTCACTTCCTTGTTGTCCAGTTTGGGGTATAGCTTCCAGAAAAAGAAATCAACAAAAGCCATGGTTGCTGCGTCGTTCACATAATTGTTGACAATGATGTCCAGAACGTAACAGTCGTCCTTATTCCATAAATCAACATCAAACAGATGGTAGGAACTGTTGTTGCCGTAGGTCTTTCCGAAAATCAGGGTATATTTATTAAAGTCAATGTCAGGAAGTGGCAGTGAACCATGATAGAGTGATGCCAGTTCCTCACGGCTACGTACCACATAGACCTCGTTCTTGTGCTCATTATTGTTAAAGAGCGACGTGTTCTTGTCTGCCTCTCCGTCCCAAGCTGGCAAATGTAATGCCTGATTGAAGAAAAAGGCTTGGTCGCTGGTTGATGTGCAGTAATTGACGAATTCGCCATCCGTTTGCACAGGCACTGTTGTGCCTTCTTGACCGTGTGTCAACTCTTCAATGGGTTGTAAAACAACGGGGTGTACCACCGTATTGTCATCGCTCGAACAGCCACTTAGAATAATTGCGCATAGAGCTACAATGAAAAGGAATTGCGTTCTTTTTGTCATGTCAAATAGATAATGTTTTGTTCTGCAAATATACTTATTTTATTTTAATAAACAACGCAAATAGAGAATGTTTGTATCATGCGGTGTTAATTATTGTTAGCCAGACTTTACTATTAGCACTCTGTCCAAATCATTAAGGTAGTTCGTTAAATTTGGGTTAATTCTGCGTGTTTATCATGGTAAAAGGAAAGTTTTTTGTAAATTTGCAAATGAAAATGTATAACCAAGCATAAACAGAAATCTATGAAAGTATATAAGGCACACATTATTTATACTAAACAGCGTGAGCAGTTTGAAATTCTTGAAAACGGCTATGTGGCAGTTGATGGCGGTCGCATTTGTGGCGTGGCATCCGACTTCGAGTCTCTTGGCTGTCCTGATGCTGAGGTGATTGATTTTGGCAATAAACTTCTTATTCCAGCCATGAACGATGTTCATGTTCATGCACCGCAGTATCATAATCAGGGTATCGCCATGGATTTGGAGCTGTTGCCATGGCTTGACAACTATACCTTCCCTGAAGAGAGCAAGTTCTGTGATATTGACTATGCAGAGCTTATTTACCGGCGTTTTGTTCGTCATTTGTGGCGAGTAGGTACCATGCGCGCAGTGGTGTTTGCTACCATTCATACTGAAAGTACCCGGCGCCTGATGGAACTCTTCGACGAGGCTGGCATGGGTGCACTTGTGGGTAAGGTTTGTATGAACCGCAACAGTCCTGAGAGTCTTACGGAGTCGGTAGAAGATGCCGTCAGAGGTATGGAGATGTTAGCGGAGACATATAAAGACCGCGAAGCGCTGGTGCGACCAATTGTAACGCCACGTTTCATTCCTTCGTGTACGCCAGATATGCTTCGGGCATGTGGTGAGATGGCACGTCGTTATCAGTTGCCTGTTCAGTCGCATTTGTCGGAGAACTTGTCAGAGATACAGCTGGTTCGTGAGTTGGAACCGGAGAGTGAGGGCTATGGCGATGCCTATCGTCGTTATGGTCTCTTCGGACAAACTCCAACAATAATGGCTCACTGCGTATGGAGCGACGCCAATGAGCGCCGGCTGATGAAAGAGGGTGGGGTGATGGTGGCTCACTGTCCTTCATCCAATTTTAATGTGTCATCGGGTATGGCTCCTGTGCGTACCTTTTTCGACGAAGACATCAAAGTCGGTTTGGGTAGTGACATCAGTGGAGGTCATGAACTTAGTATCTTCCGCATGATGGTCTATGCTATTCAGGTAAGCAAGATGCACTATCAGCGTAACCATGACATGGCATTCCTCACGTTGTCGGAGGCATTTTGGATGGCCACGAAGTGTGGAGGCAGCTTCTTTGGTAAGGTAGGTAGTTTCGAGAAAGGTTACGACTTCGATGCCTTGGTCATAGATGACCGTGACCTCTATCCGGAGGACTACACCATTCCCCAACGACTGGAGCGCTTCATCTACCTTGGCGATGACCGCCAGATAGCTCATCGCTTCTGTCGTGGTAAAGAGGTGCTCATGCCTGAGTCAAAATGACTTAGGCATGTAGCTCGAGAACGAAACGGGTACCCTTGGTGAAACTGGGGTCGATATCGAGGTCACCTTTCATCTTCAGTGCCATTTGTTTGCAGATAGGCAGCCCAAGTCCGTCGCCAGTAGTAAGGTCACGTACCTCACGGAAAGGTTTGAATATGTCTTCACGCTGCTCCTCGGGTATGCCTTTGCCAGTGTCAGAAACAAGGAACTGGTAAGTATGAGGGCTGCGCTTTTTGAAGTCTAGCCAAATGCTTCCTCCTTCAGGAGTATATTCAGCAGCATTGTTCAGAAGGTGCAACAATATGTGGGAAACGTATTCTTTGTTGATGTCAACATTCATCTTTGGTACATTCAGCGTCAGATTGACATCCTTCTTTACCTTGCCACGTATCTGGTCAACGATATCTTCGCTGAACTTCTGAATGGCTGTTTCCTCCTTTTCTATGGCATCCTCGTCTGCATTCTCCAGGTCTGACAATTGCTGTATGTGTCCAGAGAAGTCGAGCAAAGCCTGAACTTCTGGTACACGCTTGTCAAGTTTCTGGAAGGTTGGCTCCAGCTGACCTGCAATGTTGCTGATGAATTTAGCTTTCAGGGCGTTACTCTCATTAGCCAGTTTGATGGTTTTCTTCTGCTTTCGTGTCAGAAGAATATAACGCATCAGCACCATACCTCCGAAGATAAGTGCGGCAGCCAGCACAACAGCAAGAATGGAAAGGGCAATGATGGTAGCCCATCGTGCTGTCAGCGAACTGTCTTTATCGGCTATGGTAGCCTCGTTGTCGGAAATCTGCTGTTTCAAGGCTGCTATCTCGTCAGCATGCTTCAGTGCAGTTGCCGAGTCTTTCCATGCAATATAATTACTGTATGACTGTGCTACAAGACTTGCATTGTTGCTCTTGCGTCCATTGGAAATGAGAGCCTGATAGACTTCATCTACCTTGTCATAGTCTTTGCTGGCAGTCAGTTTGTCGGCCATTTCTTTGAAAACGGCATTACCTTTGTCGTTCATGCCAAAGGTATAGTAATAGATGGCTTTGTTATAAAGCAGGTCGTTCTTGATGTTTTCGTCACTTGACTGGTTGGCAAATGTTTCCAGGTTGTTAAGTTGCTCCTTGGCACTTTCGGCCTTTCTCAACTTGATGTACATTTGCAGGCGTTCCTTCGTGGTCAAGTAACGAAGGGAAGCTAATGTAGAAGCATCGGGCTTGGAAGCGTAGATGGCTTGTTCTGCTCTTCGCAGTAACTCGAATGCCTCATGATAGAAATTTTCTTTGTAGTACAGGGCAGTTGCCTTAGTGGCACACTCTACACCTTGGCGTACCTTTCCATTGTTAATGTAGTCATTAAAGGCACTGATGTACGTTGAACGTGCTTTGGCAACCTCGCGGTTAGCGTCGAACTGTTCTGCGCGTTTCTGCAGATCACTCTTTTGTGCGTCCTGTGCACAAACGTATGTACAACAGGTAAAAAGGCAGAAGAAGATAAGGGAAAAAACTTTTTTGTACATATTTATAATAATTTTGTTGTCATTTTATGAGTGCAAAAGTAAACAAATAATTGATTTCTTCCAAGTTTTTTCGTGTTTTTTATGTGATATTGCTAAAAGGTAAGCACTATTTACGCCTTTAGGACTAAAAATAAATGGGAAAATATTTTGTTAATTCACTGATTATTCGTAACTTTGCAGCCGATTTACGAGAAAGCAGAACTAAAATTAGTTGATGAAGAACGACAACATGAAGAATCAGTACCGCGTGAATGAGCAGATTCGCGTTCGCGAGGTGCGTATTGTAGGAGACGGTGGAAGTACTGTGGTACCTACTCGTCAGGCATTAGATATGGCTCACGATCAAGGAGTGGACTTGGTGGAGATTTCCCCCAATGCTCAGCCTCCCGTATGTCGTCTTATAGACTATTCTAAGTTCCTGTATCAGCAGAAGAAACGCCAGAAGGAGATGAAGGCGAAGCAGGTGAAGGTAGAGGTGAAGGAAATTCGTTTCGGTCCCCAGACCGACGAGCACGACTACCAGTTCAAGCTGAAGCATGCCAAGGAGTTTCTGGAAGAAGGAAATAAAGTACGTGCATACGTGTTCTTCCGTGGTCGTAGTATTTTGTTTAAAGAGCAGGGCGAAGTTTTGCTGCTACGTTTCGCAAATGATCTGGAAGAGTATGGCAAGGTGGAGTCCATGCCAAGTCTTGAAGGTAAAAAGATGTTCCTCTATCTGGCACCCAAGAAAGCTGGTGTAGCCAAGAAGAGTCAGCAGAAGCGCGACAATGAACGTCGAGAGGCTGAGGCAAAGGAAGCCGACCGCATCATTGAAGAGGCAGAAAAGCCGTCGAACGGTGGCTTGCTGGCAAATGCTAAAATCAGTGCTGATGCACTGAAGAAGCTGACAGAGAGTGAAGATTAAGCAGAAACAAGGTGCGTAACGCCCGGTATATGCGTTGCCACCGTATAATAAATAACAATTAAAAACAAAAAACAATGCCAAAAGTTAAGACAAACTCCGGAGCGAAGAAAAGATTCTCGTTCACCGGAACAGGTAAGGTAAAGAGACATCATGCTTACCACAGCCACATTCTTACGAAGAAGACCAAGAAACAGAAGCGTAATCTGGTTCACCAGGCAATCGTTGATGTTTCAAACATGAAGCAGGTTCGTGACCTGTTGTGTCTCCGTTAAACCTATTGTCAAACATTTAAAGTAAAGGAAAGAAACTATGCCAAGATCAGTAAATCACGTTGCTTCAAGAGCAAAGAGAAAGAGAATTCTGAAACTTACTCGCGGTTACTTCGGTGCCCGTAAGAATGTTTGGACAGTAGCCAAGAATACTTGGGAGAAAGGTCTTACATACGCTTATCGCGATCGTAGGAACAAGAAACGCACCTTCCGTGCACTGTGGATTCAGCGTATTAACGCTGCCGCTCGTCTCGAAGGCATGAGCTATTCTGCTCTGATGGGTGCTTTGAACAAAGCTGGTATCGAGATTAACCGTAAGGTACTCGCTGACCTGGCTGTCAATAACCCTGAGGCTTTCAAGGCTATCGTAGCTAAGGTGAAGTAAATTTTATCCAAGCCTAAAAAATAAAAGAGGACTGCAGCATTAGCGTGCAGCCCTCTTTTTTTATTTGTTATTCATGCCTTTCATGCTCAATGAAATACGCTGTCGTCGCAAATCAACAGCTGTGACGCGTACACGCACATGCTGGTGGAGACGTACCACTTGAGTAGGATCACTCACATACTTGTCGGCCAGTTGTGAGATGTGTACAAGTCCGTCTTGATGGACCCCAATATCTACGAAGGCACCAAAATTAGTAATATTGGTTACGATGCCGGGCAATTCCATTCCTTCGTGTAGGTCTTCTATGGTTTGTACGTTCTGGTCAAACTCAAACTCTTCTATCTTTTCACGAGGGTCGCGGCCAGGTTTTTCAAGTTCCTGCATGATGTCTGTCAGTGTTGGAATGCCTACCTCTGCTGTTACATATTTATTAATGTCGATAGCTGTACGTTTGGACTTATCGCTAATGAGTTCTTTCACTGTACATCCATTGTCTTTTGCCATTTGTTCCACGATGTTGTAACTTTCAGGATGAACGGCAGAGTTGTCCAAAGGGTTAGGTGCATTAGGAATACGAAGGAAACCTGCACACTGTTGATATGCTGCAGGTCCAAGACGTGGAACCTTTTTTAGTTGTGTTCGACTGGTGAAAGCTCCGTTTTCACGACGATAATCGACAATGTTTTGTGCCAGTACTGGTCCTAATCCGCTGACATATGTCAGCAGATGACGTGATGCCGTATTCAGGTTGACACCGACAGAATTGACACAACTCTCAACTACGTGGTCAAGTGAATGTTTCAACTTGGCTTGATCAACATCGTGCTGATATTGTCCTACACCTATGCTCTTTGGGTCAATCTTTACCAGTTCTGCCAATGGGTCTATGAGCCGACGGCCAATACTTACTGCTCCACGTACAGTAACATCCTCGTCAGGGAATTCTTCACGAGCGGTCTTGGAAGCAGAATAAACAGATGCACCGTCCTCACTGACAGTATAGATGATTGGCTTTGGGCTGTTGACTATTGGTTTTTTGCTAATAGTTAACGGCCAATTGCTAATTACCTCACTCACAAAATCCTTTGTCTCGCGGCTCGCTGTTCCGTTACCAATAGCAATGGCTTCAATATGATAATCGCTTATCATCTGCTGGAGATGAATGGATGCTTGCATACGATGATTAATAGGAGGGTGGGGGAAGATGGCTTCATGGTGTAGCAAGTTACCTTGTTCATCCAGACAGACAACCTTACAGCCTGTACGGAAACCTGGGTCGATGCCCATGACGCGTTTTTGTCCCAGTGGTGCCGAAAGCAATAATTGTCGCAGGTTTTGTGCGAAAACATTGATAGCTTCTTCGTCAGCTCGTTCCTTGCTCTGTGCAGCATACTCCGTTTCTATGCTGGGCAGTAGCAGTCGTTTATAGCCATCTTCCACGGCCTCAGCCACCAGTTTACTACATGCATTGTGTCCTCGGACATAGTGTCTTTGCAGTCGGGCTATGGCATCGTCATCTTCAATAGTAATACTGACGCGCAGTATTCCTTCTTCCTGTCCACGTCGCATGGCCAGCAAACGATGACTGGAGCAACGTTTCAATGGTTCCTCCCAGTCAAAGTAGTCACTATATTTCTGGGCTTCGTCAGAGTCGCGTTTCGCCTTGACAACTTTTGACACGATGAATGCTTCACGTCTGAAAGCACTACGGACACTGTTCCTGGACTGTTCGTCTTCGCTCACTTGTTCGGCAATAATGTGCTGAGCACCTTTCAAAGCAGATTCTGCATCAGTGACATCCTTATTGAGAAAGCGCTTAGCAGCCTGTAATGGCTGAGACTCACGTTGTAAAAGAAGAATTTGTGCCAGTGGCTCCAAACCTTGTTCTCGTGCTACTTGGGCACGAGTACGGCGGCGAGGCTTGAATGGCAAATAGATATCCTCTAATGTGGTTAGTTCCCAACAGTCATTGATACGCTTTTGCAGTTCGGCAGACATCTTGCCTTGTTCAGTGATGGTCTTTACAATAGTCTCCTTACGTTTGGCCGTTTCTTTCAGACGTTCAGCCCTGTCACTAATAGCTGTAATCTGTACTTCATCAAGCCCGCCGGTACGTTCTTTCCTGTATCGTGAGATAAACGGGATGGTGCATCCCTCGTCCAGCAGATTGAGCGTGTTCTCTACTGCATGCTCGTTTATGTGTAACTCGTTGGCAATGAGTTGCGTGAAGATTTTTATTTGTTCCATCTTCGTTCATATTTTGATGCAAAGATAAAACTTTTTTTTGAGAAATAAACATAACCAGTTTAATTTAACGTGAATTACTGTGGTTTCCCCCAAAAAGGAATCTTC
The DNA here is from genome assembly GCA_017423565.1 of Prevotella sp. GTDB lineage: Bacteria > Bacteroidota > Bacteroidia > Bacteroidales > Bacteroidaceae > Prevotella. Next base: position 31,675 of record JAFPED010000045.1, read on the forward strand.
AACAGCCAAATAAATAAGAGCATTTTATAGTTTCACTTTAGGTACCAC
>JAFPED010000046.1 GCA_017423565.1 Prevotella sp.
ATACGTACTGTTGCTGCACCAGAGGGGTTACCATCGGCAGTAATATTCATGCCCGGCACACGTCCCTGAAGAGCCTTCATCGGGTTGTTCTCGTTCTGCTTCGCCATTTCATCGACACTAACAGTCGAGATAGCTCCCGTCAGGTCGGCCTTGCGCTGAGTGGTATAACCTGTCACCACCACTTCCTGCAGCACTTCGGCATCATCCTTGAGTGTCACTTTCATACCCTGATGGGCAGCGGCTTCCTGTGTCTGATAGCCAATGTACGAGATAACGAGGATAGCCCCCTCGTTTACTTTAATCGTGAAGTTACCGTCGAAATCGGTAATCGTACCGTTCGACGTACCCTTCTCCATCACCGTAGCTCCGATGACCGTTTCGCCCGTAGCGTCGACCACCGTACCACTGATCTCACTCTGCGCGTACATTACCGTACACGTCAGGAGAGCAAACAAACTCAGAAAAAGTTTCTTTAGTTGTTCCATTGTTGATCGTTTAAAATTGTTAGTACTTCTGTGAATTAAAATTTGCTGCAAAAGTACTATTATCATACGTGCAGGTATAGCAAAAATCGTTCAGAACCTCGCAAAAATGTTACATGAAACAATCGTTGACTATTATGTCAATTTTGTTTTGTTTACAGTTTACGGTTTACAGTTTACAGATGATATGACTGGAGGCCGAAACACCCGCAGAGGTAATCATCTGTAAACTGTAAACAGTAAACCGTAAACAAAAAAACTATTCCGCCCTCAGTTCTGTTGGATACTTACCAAACTGTTTTTTAAAGCAAGTTGAGAAATAACCCGGGGTGCCAAAGCCCACCTCGTACGCTATTTCCGAAACAGTTTTTGTGGTTGATGTCAACAAGGCATAAGCATGCTGTAGTCTCATCTGGCGTAGCAGTTCCACTGGCGTCTGCCCTGTTATGCTTTTCACCTTCCTGTATAATTGTACGCGACTCAGTCCTATCTCCTCACCAAGATCGTCCATCTTCAGATTAGGGTTCGACATATTCTTCCGAATGGCCTCATTCAACTGTTCCGCGAAGAGCATATCCTGGCTCTTGGGGGCTGGCATCTCTTCTGTAGGCGTCACGAATATCTCGTGCAGACGTCGATTGCTGGCATCGGTATAGAACAGCGTCTGTTCCACATTCATGTTCTGACGCTTACGTATGTTCTTCTTCGTCAGCCACAATGCAAACAGTATCATGATAATAGCCAAGACCAGAACAGCGATAGTCACAAAGCTGCCGATAAGCACCTTACGCTGTGTGTTGTAAAGCACCATCGAGTCCTCCAGCTTGTCGTGAATGGTCACCAAATCATCATTCTGCTTCATCAGCTCAGAAGCCTCTGTTATGACCAAGTCTACATTGTCGGGCGTGACGACAAAACCCAGTAACGGGTTTTCGCGTTCATAAGGTTTGCCCGTCAAGATATCAAGTGCAAGTCTGATAATCTTTTCGCCATGAGTAGGATAATAATAGGTACCTACCTGATGCCCCAGTTTTACATACTCCAGCCCCTCGCCTGGCATACCGTCAATACCCAGGATCTTAATACGACCCTCAACATCCTGTTCTACCACAGCTTTATACACCCCCGTTGCCATACCGTCGTTGTGACAGAACACATAGGTGTTGTCCAACTGGCTAGCGTCAGACCGTCGGAGCGAATCAATCAATTGCGTAACAATATTGCAGGATGCGTCACTCGACCAATCGCTTTTCCGACAAACATACTCCACCTCTGGTAAAGCTTTCATGGCTGATTCAAAACCACGATGACGCTCAAGGGCTGGTGTGCTACTCAGCAATCCTGTAATCTCGACCACCAAAGGTTTCCTGCCCTTCGGCTGGTTCTGACCTCTGACTATCGAAGCAATATATTGCCCCACAATATAACCAGCCTCGACATTATTGCCTCCAATAAAAGCGGTATAGTCTGCACTGGTCTTGCGATCAAAGCTGACAACAGGGATACCAGCCTTAAGAACCCGGGCAATGGCATCATTGATAATCTGTATATCCTCATAGGGAGCAACCACCATCAGGTCAA